>NZ_JBOGDB010000074.1:0-2683 GCF_050701515.1 Mycobacterium sp.
TGGCGTCACCCTGCTCTTCTTGGCCGCCCTACTGGTCCCTTTCTTCGGCTACCTCGACAGGAACAGCCCCTATGCCTTCAGCGCCAAGCAGATGGGCCCCTTCGGCAGCGAAGCGCCGGAGCCGGCCACCTCAGACGCTCCAGAGGCAACGGGTTAAGCGTTTGTCGGCAGCCATTCGCAGTGGCTCAATGAAGAAGGGCCGCAACTCTGCGGCCCTTTCTCTAGTGGAGCTGCCGGGAATCGAACCCGGGTCCTACGGCATTCCCTCGAGGCTTCTCCGTGCGCAGTTCGCTATGCCTCTACTCGGATCTCCTGATCACGCGAACAAGTCAGGATGACGATCCCAGTCGCTGTTGGTGTCCCGATGAGTCCCGCGACCGAACTCATCGGTGGATCCCTCTAGCTGATGCCAGGGTCCGGGCCGAGGGAACTCCCGGTCTGACAGACCTGCTGTCGCTTATGCAGCGAGAGCGAAGTCGCGCTGATTTGACTCGGCGCTTAATTGGTTGCATCGACGCTTACGGTGGTCTCTTGCCTGCACCGGCACGCTTCCCTTGATTCGATGCGCGAAGTCGAAACCGTTCAGCCCCTCGCATCCCCGCCGACTTTCGGCAGGACGATCAATGGTACGCCAGTGACAACAACGCAAGCGACGACATTTATCCAGCGCAGGCCGCTTGGCTGTACGTCGGGAACGCGGAGCACCGCAGCTTGCAAAGTGCTAGCATTGTGCAACATGAGGACTTTATACCTGCGCAACGTGCCTGACGAGGTCGTCGACCGACTCGAACGCCTCGCCGAGCGGGAGAAAACGTCCGTGTCGGCGGCGGCAATACGCGAACTCACCGAAGCCTCCCGCCGCATCGACAATCCTGAGCTACTGGGCGACCTGCCTGATTTGAACATCGACACGGCGACACTGCTTCACGACATCGACACTGAGCGCGCTAATCGATGATCGTCGTCGATGCCTCGGCCGCCCTATCAGGGTTGCTCAACAATGGACAGGCTCGACAATTACTGGGTAGAGAGCGCCTTCACGCGCCGCATCTCATCGACTCCGAGATCGCCAGCGCATTCCGTCGGCAGGTACAGAAGAGCCGAGTGACTGCCACCGACGGATGGAATGCGCTGGCTGCCTGGCGTCGCATTGCCTTGACTCGCTATCCGGTGGTCGGCCTATTGGATCGGGTCTGGGAACTGCGCGACAACCTCTCCGCATACGACGCGAGCTACGTCGCACTCGCGGAAAAGCTGGATTGTGCCCTGGTTACCGCGGATTCTCGGTTGAGCAATGCCGCCCAACTGCGGTGTCCGATCACAGTCGTCCCGCACTAGCATCGCGTTCAGATCACGTAGTTGAGGTGCTCGACGACCCGCTTCGCCACGCCCTCGTCACCGCCGTAGGAAATGGCGTCGGGGTGCTCGGCGACGGTGGTCCGTCCGCCGGCCAGTCGGGTGAACAGCAGACCGTCGAGGGTGATCGTCGCAGTCGGCTCAGCGCCGCCGAAGTCGTCCACCACGTGTCCGCGCCCGTCGACGGCCACGTTGATGGTGCGTCCCAGCGGCCCGGTCAGCTCGATGGTCACCCGCGACCCGTCGGGGGCGCCGCCGAGCTTGCCGACCACGAACCCCATGCTGGACGCCACCTCGTCGAGCGCCAACCGGGATGCGGGCCCCGCGAGGTCGGTATCCGCCGCCGGCCGCCCGATCGCTTCACGGATGTCGTGCTCGTGCATCCAGCAGTCGAAAATCCGCACCCGCATGAACCGTCCGTAGCTGTCGGGTCCGGCTGGAGTCGCGGTGATCTCGTTCCAGGCGTCGTCGGACAGGTCCGACAGCGTTGTGCGGCGCTGCGCGGTGATGGCGCGGAGCTTGTCGAGCATCTCGCCGGCGCTGGCGGCGCGCAGCTTGCGCACCCAGCGTTCATTCATCGCGCCGATGTCGTTGCGAACGTGTTTGAGAGTCGAGACGTCGAGGTCGGCTTCCGGTGTGGCGGTGCCCTGCAGCATCGACTCGGTGCCGATCACATGCGCGACGACGTCGTGCAGGCACCATCCGGGCAGCGACGTCACGGCCTGCCACTGCTCGTCGGTCAGCCCGTCGACGACCGCGTCAATCGCGTCCCACACGGCGAACAGGCCGTCCAGCACGTCGGTCTTGTCGAGCGTCGTGACGGGGCGGGCGCTGGTCATGGCGTGATGCTAGCCCCCCGCGATCATGGCGACCGACGCGAGCGCCAACACCATGCCGACCGACTGCCAGCGGGTCACCCGTTCGCGCAGCACGACGATCGCCAGCAGCACCGTAGCCGCCGGATACAGCGACATCAGCACACCCGCCAGCGACAACAGCGACGCCTGCAGCGCCAGCAGCATCGCGATGTTGGCGACGACATCCAGCACGGCCGCCAGCACCGCGAGCCGCAGCGGCGTTCCGGTCGGGGGACGCAGGTTGCCGCTCACCGCCGCCACCATGAACACCAGCACGGTGGCGGCCAGCCGGGCGAACACCAGCGGCCACAGCTTGGCCTCGACCGGCGCCTGGGCGATCAACAAGAAGTTCAGCCCGAACGCGATCCCGGCGCACACCGTCAACCACGCCACCTTGGTGGTGAACCGGTGCGGCGTCACGTACTCGTCGGTCGCCTCGCGGCTGACCAACACCACCGCGGCCAGCGCCA
>NZ_JBOGDB010000075.1:0-3386 GCF_050701515.1 Mycobacterium sp.
CTGCTGGACTGCTTCCGGCCCGGAACCTGCGAGCGGCTCGGCATCGGGCCCGAGGAGTGCGCGGCGGTCAACCCGCGGCTGGTCTTCGCCCGCATCACCGGTTGGGGCCAGGATGGGCCGCTGGCGATGACGGCCGGCCATGACATCAACTACCTGTCGCAGACCGGTGCGCTGTCCGCGATCGGCTTCCGGGACCGGCCGCCGGTCGCTCCGTTGAACCTGGTCGCCGACTTCGGCGGCGGCTCGATGCTGGTGCTGCTCGGCATCGTCACCGCGCTCTACGAGCGGGAGCGGTCCGGCAAGGGGCAGGTGATCGACGCCGCGATGGTCGACGGCGTCAGTCTCTTGTCACAGATGATGTGGGCGATGAAGGCGACGGGCAGCCTGCGCGACGAACGCGAGTCGTTTCTGCTCGACGGCGGCGCACCGTTCTACCGCGCCTATGAGACCTCCGACGGCAAATACATGGCCGTCGGCGCGATCGAGCCGCAATTCTTCGCGCAATTGCTGAACGGCCTCGGGCTGTCGCCCGACGAGGTGCCAAATCAGTTCGATATCGGGGCCTATCCGCAGATGTTCAAGATCTTTACCGATCGGTTCGCGAGCAAAACTCGCGACGGGTGGAGCGAGACCTTCGCGGGCACCGACGCGTGCGTGACACCCGTGCTGACCTGGACCGAGGCGGCGGAAAACGAACACCTCAGGGCCCGTTCGACGGTGGTACGGGACCATGGCGTCGAGCAGGTGGCGCCGGCGCCGCGATTCTCCCGCACCCCTGCCGGCCCCGTTGGCGCACCGCCGAAGGCGACGACGCCGCTCGACGAGATCGGGTGGTAACTGGCGCGTTGCTCGCCAATTCACAGGTGCGAGGATTAGATTTGCCAATGTGGCTGTCAGAGCATCGCGCGAAGTGGTCGTCGACGCACCGCCGGAGGCGATCCTGGACGTGCTTGCCGACATCGATGCCGTGCCGTCGTGGTCGTCGCTACACAAGAGCGCCCAAGTGTTGGACCGCCACCCCGACGGCCGGCCACACCACGTGAAGGCGACGCTGAAGATCATGGGCATCACCGATAAGGAAGTCCTGGAGTACCACTGGGGCGACCGCTGGATGGTCTGGGATTCTTCGGAAACCTTCCAGCAGCGCGGGCAGCACGGCGAATACAACCTCACGCCCGAGGGTGAGGACAAGACGCGGGTGCGCTTCGACATCATCATGGATCTGGCCGCACCGATCCCCGAGTTCCTGATCAAGCGGGCCAAGAAGATCGTGCTCGACGTCGCGACGGAACGCCTGCGGGAGCGCGTGATGCGTGACGGATCGCCGTAGGGCAGCTATCGTGGCCGTCCGCGCGTCACGGGAGATCGTGATCGAGGCACCGCCGGAAGCCATCATGAATGCGCTCGCCGACGTCGAGGCCCTGCCGTCCTATTCCTCGGTGCACAAGCGCGCCGAAGTGGTCGACCGCTATGGGGATGGGCGTCCACACCACGTGCGCGTCAAAGTGAAGGCGTACGGGCTCTCCGATACCGAAGTCCTTGAATACCGTTGGGGGCCGGACTGGTTGGTGTGGGATGCGGAACGAACGCCGCAGCAGCATGCCCAACACGTGGAGTACACATTGCGGGCCGATCCCACTGGCGGCTCGACGCGGGTGCGGGTCGATGTCACCGTCGAGGCGGCCCTGGTCCCAGACTTCCTCATCGAGAAGGCCAGCAGGGCGCTGATGGATACCGCCACCGTGGGCCTACGAGACAGGGTGCTGCGCGGTTGACCCCGCTAGCGGCGGAGCACCTGCAGCCGCTTGATCGCCTCGTCGAGGGTGTCGTCACGTTTGCAGAATGAAAATCGCACCAGGTGATTCCACGCGTCGGCGTGCTCGGTGCCCGGATCGCAGAACGCTGACATCGGGATCGCGGCCACCCCCGCCCGCTCGGGAAGCTCTGCGCAGAACGCGGTGCTGTCGGTGTAACCCAGCGGTCGCGGGTCGGCACACAGGAAGTAGGTGCCGGAGCTGTCGTGCACCTCGAACCCCAGCTCGGTCAACGCATTCGCCAGCTTGTCGCGCTTGGCCTGTAGCGACTCGCGCAGCGTCGCCACCCACGCCTCTTCGGTATTCAGCGCCTGAGCCACCGCGGGCTGGAACGGCGCGCCGCCGACGTAGCTGAGGTACTGCTTGGCCGCCCGGACGCCGGCGAGGAGTTCGGCTGCCCCGCAAGCCCATCCGATCTTCCAACCGGTGCAATTGAACTTCTTGGCGGCGCTGGAGATGGTGACCGTTCGGTCGGCCATGCCCGGATAGTTGGCCAGCGGGATGTGTCGGTGCTCGTCGAAAACCAGGTGCTCGTAGACCTCGTCGGTGATCACCAGCAGATCGGCCGTCACGGCAAGGTCCGCCAGCGCGCGCAATTCTTCGTCCGTCGCCACCATCCCGGTCGGATTGTGCGGTGAGTTGACGATCAACGCCTTGGTCCGCGGCGTCACCGCGTTGCGCAACCCGTCGATATCGATGGCGAATCCGCGGCCGTCGGGCACCAGCGGCACGGCCCGCCGCTGGGCGCCGGCCATCGCGATGACGGGGGAGTAAGAGTCGTAGAACGGCTCGATCAGTAGTACCTCGGACTCCGGCTCCACCAGACCGATCACCGCCGCGGCGATGGCCTCGGTGGCTCCGACCGTGACGAGTACCTCGGTGTCCGGGTCGTACTCGGTGCCGAAGTGCCGTCTGCGCTGTGCGGCGATGGCCTCCCGCAGCGGCGCGATGCCGATGCCCGGCGGGTACTGGTTGACGCCCTCGGCAATCGCCTTCTGGGCGACCTCGAGCATCGCCGGTGGCCCGTCCTCGTCCGGGAAGCCCTGTCCCAGATTCACCGCGCCGATCCGCGCGGCCAGCGCCGACATCTCGGCGAACACCGTGATGGCGTAGGGCCGCAGCCTCGACACCGTCATGGTCGACATCTTGCGCGAACAGACGCTAAAGTGCCCTCCGCGCGGCGTGTCGGGGTGCTTTTGCGTCTGTTCGGCGGAGTGACGAACCTCCCAACCAACAGGTTGGCCGAGGCTGTTAGTCTCGGCGGTATGTCTGAAGAAGCCTTCATTTACGAGGCCATCCGCACGCCTCGCGGCAAGAACAAGAACGGCGCCCTCAACGAGGTCAAACCGATCAACCTCGTCGTCGGCCTGGTCGACGAGCTCCGGTCCCGGTTTCCGGATCTGGACGAAAACCTGATCAGCGACATGATTCTCGGTGTCGTGTCCCCGGTCGGTGACCAGGGCGGCGACATCGCCCGCACCGCGGTGCTGGCCGCCGGCCTGCCCGACACCACCGGCGGCGTGCAGCTCAACCGGTTCTGTGCCTCAGGCCTGGAGGCGGTCAACACCGCGG
>NZ_JBOGDB010000076.1:0-11589 GCF_050701515.1 Mycobacterium sp.
CCCTCCGACGGATGGGCGGAATACCGCTCGATCCGTATCCCCTCCCCCATCGAACTCGCACGGTACCGGAATGTCTCCGTCGAGCCCTAAAAACGCCGAGGGCTGGCCTCGGGTGAGCCACTCGCCCGCTGAACCACGGAACAACGAAAGGTCGGTATCTCCGTCGCCGTCAAAGTCGGCCGGCGGAGGAATCCCAGCCGGGGTGGCCCCGCCTGGGACGAGCTTAGCAACGAACGCATCGGCACCCCCACCCCCGTAGATCGACTGGAACGGGTCGTCAGTGACCGAAAAATCGGCCGCTTCCGCCGTGCCTGTCAGGAAGTCCGTTCCTGCCGCGTCGACCGCGATGCCCGCGACCACGTCCGTGCCGCCCGAACTGCCGATAAATGTCGAAAAATTGAGCGCAGACCCGGTCGGATTGAGGTGCGCCACGAAACCATCGTATGCGAACAACTTCGTCGGCTGAACAGGTTGCACGATCGGGAAGTCTGCCGAAATCGTCCGGCCCGCGACGTGAGCCACACCCGCGCCATCAACCGCTATAGCGCGAGGAAGATCTCCGTCACTCCCGCCAAGGTAGGTTGAATATACCAAAGCACTCCCCATCGCGTTCAGCTTCGCAACAAAGCCATCGCCGTTCGTCCCCGTCAGGCTGGCCTTTAGTGGCGTACCGGCGACTGGGAGGTTGCCGGACTGGGTGTACCCTGCTACATAAGCGTTCCCGGCACCGTCGACCGCAACGCCGCGGGCGACATCGATGCCTGCGCCGCCAAAGTATGTGGAGTACGCGAGCGTCCCCGATGAGGCGACTTTTGTGACGAACGCGTCCTGCGAGAACGGATTGGCATGGGTTGGTTGAAATGCGGCGGCCACCGGAAAATTCGGCGAAGTGGTTTCTCCGGTGATGTACGCACTCCCCGACGAATCGACCGCAATTGCCAGCGCCGCATCACGAAACTCACCCCCGAGGTAGCTCGCGTACTCAAGCTGCGTACCGCTGGAGTTCAACTTGGCGACGAATCCGTCGCCGCTGCCTCCGTATATCGGCTGAAAAGCACTAATCGCCGAAAAGTTCGTCCCCGTGATATGGCCAGTTACATAGGCATTGCCAGCGCTGTCGACAGCGATACCGTTTCCACTGCTGTTCTGCGAACCACCTAACAGCGCTGAGTAAACGAGCGTGGAACCCGAAGCGTTCAGTTTTGTTACAAAGACGCTGTCCTCGGCGCTGGCAATTACGCCGGGAAGCGCTGAGGCCGGAAAGTCAGGCGAGGAGGTCGGCCCGGTAATATATGCGTTACCAGCGCCGTCGAGAGCGATCGCGTTTGCATGCTCGCTTCCCTTTCCGCCGATGTACGTTGAGTAGATCGCCGTTGATCCATCGGCTGCTAGCTTCGTCACAAACGCGTCGCGACTGCCGGCCGCAGGGGGGCCTGCACCGCCGAACACGGACTGGTACGCAGCTCCCGCAACCGGATAGTCGGGCGAGAAGGTTTGCCCGGTGACGTACGCGTGACCGGAGCCATCAATCGCGATTCCGAGACCACCGTCGCCCCCGCCACCTCCCAGGAACGTGGAATAGATGAGAGGATCGATGATCAGCGGCAACAAGGGATCATACTCGCCCAGCAAGATCCTCACGGTCTGGTCATACGGGTCGGCTACGTAGCCGGCGCCGACGAGTTTCTCGAGCACGCCATCGTACTGGTAAGCGACCGGGCGACGGTGGCGAACCTGCGACCTCGCTTCGCCTAACAGCAGGTCGCCGCTGCTGCTCTCCACCCGTACTGGAGAGATGCCCTCGAATGACAATGCGATCTGCGCAGCGTCCGCGCCGGGGGCGACGATCAGATCGTACTCGAGCGCGCCCTGCTCTCCGTGATACATCACGTCGACCCCGGGGTACACGCCGCTAAATTGCACCCGGCCGAATGTCGGGACGTCCGTCTTCCATTCGTCCTGAGTCGAACCTCGGAGATAATTAACCCTACCCGGAAGCTGATCGCCCGTCGCAGATACTGCAGCCGGATTCCCTCCAACGAAATGCATACGGGACACGCCAGCCGCCCCGATGAGGACCGCCTCACTCGGCCGCAGCAACAGGGTCCCCGCCGGCGTCCGACCAATGAACTCCACATCCGAGTTCGCTTGGCCGACGTTTGGCTCGAATCTCACACGGTCGACCAGTTCTGAAAAGACCCGGCTCTGGTGAGCATTACCCAGCTGAGCGACCGCCTCCGGCAAGGTTGCTGCCAACTTGCCGCCGGGGTCGAGCGAACACGGCACGACCAGTGTCGAAGCGACCGCCATACCCGCTGCACACCCTAGAGGGATGAAGCCCTTCCACCCAGGTCCACCGCCCCGCAAAGCGCTCCCAGCCCACATCCTGGCACCTCCCCATTTCAGCCCCGGTTGCGGTTACACACGCTCCGGTCGCACACTCCGAGAGCCCGAAGCCGCCACCGAGCGCAGATCAAAGATGCCCCCTTGCGTACTGACCTTGTACCCGCATTCTATCATCACCGACGCGTAGGGGTTCATTTGCGGTCCCGGTCCCGCAGCCGTACTGGTGGCCCTAACCGGGCGCAATCCCCCGAGGACTGCGCAACCTCGGGGGATTGTAACATCCGAGCAAGATTTGCGGAAACCTTATTCCACAATCGAGAACAGGATGTGACCGGACGCGGCGCCAGCTCCGATGGTACGTATAGCGCACTGGGTATACGTCCCAGTGGAAAGGTTAAGCTGAAAAGGTCCTTCCGCACTCCAGCCGCCCGATGGCTCCCCATTCGTTGGACCCGTCGTTTCGGTCGTCAAAACCGTAGCGGCCGTCTCGCAAGTCGTGTCTTCGTGGTCGGTGAAACTCCCGGCCACGTACTTGTGAACATACTCCGTGTTGGTGTCCAAGTTGCTTGCGTTGCTGTAGATATCGGTATCGTCGTTGTCAACTGTGTTGTCCCGCTGTGTGAACGAGCAACCCGAGCCACCAAGCGCACTCGCATCGCACAACCACACGAAACCGTTGTGATTCGTCGGCGTGCAAGCCCACGCGACTGACGCCAGCATTAGCACGGCAGTAGCGGCGCCAAGTAGTATCGCTATTGACCTCTTACGTATGAGGTTCACATCTGTCCTTTCCGATCCGAGAGCCGACCGCTTCAATTGTCCTCCATCCCCGCGCTGGTGTCTATAGGACAAATCGCGTAGGCCCCCCTCAGCGTACGATAAACTCTGACCGCATTCCCTTCGTCGAATGCGCCGCCCCGTCACCATCCTCCAAGAAGCACACCAAGCCATAACTACCCGGAGGAAGGTCCAGAGCGAAGACGGCGCCTTCTCCCGCAACCTGCTTCGGCAGGCTCGCTAGCGTCGCGACGGCCCGAGGGCGCTCCGGACGCTCTGGATCCGCGAACCGTCCTTCGAGATCCGGAGGTAATCGAAACATCTCGAACTTGTGCTCGAGGCGTCCCACATTTCGCACACGGATAATCACGCGACCCGAAGGGAATACTGAAGGATGCTCGAATCCGTACTCCTTCATGACGACGTCTATTGTCGCAGGCTGGCGTGGGAGCGGTGGCTCGACGTCCGCATCTGCTCTGCACGCCATCAGGAGGAGCACCATCCCGATGGCCTGAAGGCGAGCCGACCGCATTTGTTTCAATGCTCGAACCGCACCGTGGTGACAAAGATGTCTTGATAATCGGGAAGCGGTGCGTTTCTTGTATCCGTCCAGGCTGCAACGCTCGAATCATCTCGAGACAGAAGTCCGAGTCGAGAGCCGTACTCGATTAGCCCTAAAGGAGTTCCGACATACCTCGGACCCGTGCGCGAACTCGACGCCTTCGACGTAAGCTTGACGTTCCTGCTAAAGCTTGCACCACCATCTGCAGAGTAGGCAAAAAACACGTCGTTGCGTAGGTTCGCTCCATCGTCTCGACGATCATAGAACACCGCATCCACCCGGCCATTCGGAGCCACCGCCAAACGGGGCTGATATTGGTGACGTCCATTGTTCACAGGGTCATCGTTCAATCGATTGATGCCGCTCCAGGTTCGACCATCGTCGCCCGACGTCCGAATGAACGCATCCCAATCGCCGTTCCGAGCATCATGCCAAGCCACCACGATCCGGCCGTCTCCGGCGATGGCAACCGACGGCGGAGGCATTGTGAAGATCAGAAGCACCCGCTCAGGCGGTACTACCGTGTCGTCGACGATGTGGCTCCGTCCGAACGTGCGGCCGCCATCCGAGGACGACACGACGATCACGGACCAGGGCTCCTCCCAGGTTGGTCCCTCTAGTCCGTGATAATCACGAACATCGTTCCGTAGGTCGTAGTACGACACGACAACGCGATCATCCAAACCAAGGGCCAGCGTTGGCGCCACCACGAGCGCTCGGCCTGGGTCACTGACCTGGACAGGAGGCGTAAAGCTGGCGCCCCGATCGTCAGAGTACGCCGTCACGATTGGATTCGGCGGGGTGGGAAGTGAGTTCACGCTTGGGTCAGCATTGCTGGCGAGCCAGACCAGATGGATTCGGCCTCGTTTGTCGCCATAGCGATTTATCGCCATACGGACTCCGAAATTGTTCGCCCCGAGAATGTGCCGCGGCTCCGAGAAACTCCGTCCACGGTCGGTAGAAGTCGTGAGATAAACGCCGACTACCGTGTTGCCACGGCCGTGGAGCCCCACGAACAGGTAATAGAGCACGCCGCGTTCGTCGAACTCGACCTCCGGTGCATAGCATTTCTCAACCCCCGCCGGAAGGTTGGACACGGGGCTGGCGCCGACGAACCCCCGGCCCCCATCACCCGACACCTGCAGCGCGCAGCCAAACACCGCGGCGTCCAGACGGTGCGCCATCACGACGAAGAGCGAGTTCGTGGGGTCAACCGCGAGATCTGGCGAATTGTTTGCATTCGCCGGCCCAACCTCATTGGCCGTGGCCGGTAGGTCGTCGTCGACTGTGATCCTAAGTCTAGCGGCCAGATCCGTGCCCCCGTCGCACGCAGTGAGGGCCACAAGAACCATCATAAGACTCGGAAGAAGGCGCTGCATTGCCCGCCGGCAGGGAGCCAGACGCTGGTATCGACTCGGCTGACGCCCGATCGCGGAACTCGACGGACTCGTCCGTGCGACCCGGCTCAATGGTCGTCTGGTCGTCGTGGCCACTCATTTACCTTTCGGGCAAGCGCAGTTCTTGTCGACACACCGACCTTCGCAAACACTCGCGTAAGGTGGGCTTGGACTGTGCGAGGCGAGATCCCCCTGTGGCGGGCGATCTCTAAGTTCGTGAGTCCCTCTCCAACAAGTGCCGCGACTGCTCGCTCTGCAGCGGTAAGGTGGTATGCACCGTCCCGAAGTCGCATCTGCGATTCAGGACGTAACGGCAGATCCGTAGCCGCTGTCGACTCACCGACCCCGCTGGCTTGATCACCTCTTCGTTGTTGAGACGAGCCTGCGGGAGCGACAGCCGCGGCCTCGCGTAAACTGTCGCTCGCCACCTTCGCCCGTGTCGCCATATAGACTTCGACTAAAGCGTCGAAGCATCTCGCGAGGCCTTCGACGTCGCCCAGGACGTGGTATAGCCGTCCCGCTGCGATGTAGGCCGACGCCGCCGGAACCAGCCTTCCAGCCCTTTGTGCCCCTTGCCCACGGCCAACAATTGCCGCTGCCTGCGAACGCTCGGCATCAGAATCGGGGGAGCCTCTTGCCCGACGAGTGGCGCCCGCCGTCGATAAGGGGAGGGGAGTCGCGTCACGTCCGCCCGTGCCGTCATCGCAGTAGGGATGACTCCGGTTAGCATTCACCGGCGAGTACTGGCGCCTCTCGGAGGGGTGAAAGGGTGGTTGGTCTTCCATTGGGAGTAATGAATACGACCGAGCCAATGAAGCCGGCCCGGTCGCCATTGACCTGCTCGCACGTTGCCTGTTCAGCGCCTAGCTCTAGTTAATACACGCTCGGTTCTTGGTGCCTTCATTGTTTGATGCCCAGACGTTGCCATCACAGTCGACGTTGCCATCGAACAGATCGAAGCCGGGGATGTTGGCGGCGCCTCCATTGTTGAACGCCGTGTTGCCCGTGATCGTGTTGTTCTTCCCGTTCACCGGATTCGGGCTTCCCTGGAGTTCCACTGCGATGCCGTTGCCGCCATTCTGGATCACCTGGTTCGACTGGACTTGGTTACTACTTCCAAAGATCGCGACACCGTCACCGTCTCGGAAGCCATTACCGGCTGGCTGGCCGAAGCCATTATTGGTGATGGAGTTGGTCCGGACGAAGTTTCCGTGCGTAAACGCGGCAACCTGCACGCCATCGAGTCCGTTCCCCGACACAGCGTTCGTTTGAATCGTGTTGTTCGTCGTTGTGTTGGCGGGGTTCGACGAGAGGTTGACCAACCAGATACCGATGTCCTGCATGATCGGCCCGCCTTCGCCGTGGTGTCCGCTGGGGTCGAGAATATTGTTATTTAGGACCTGGTTACTAGTTATGGTGTTGTTGTTCGTCGGTCCGTAGGCGACAATCCCAGCAAATGGGCCATTGTGAATAACGTGGTTCGAAGTGATCGTGTGATTGCCGCCCTGGAACACTTGGAGGCCCTCGC
Source organism: Mycobacterium sp. (assembly GCF_050701515.1). Lineage (GTDB taxonomy): Bacteria > Actinomycetota > Actinomycetes > Mycobacteriales > Mycobacteriaceae > Mycobacterium. Next base: position 6,611 of record NZ_JBOGDB010000076.1, read on the forward strand.
CGAAGATCTGCTGAATATCAGGCCCAATGTTGTCGACAAGGCGCAGCGTGGTCGCTGTATTGCCGGTTACCTGCTCGAAGTAGACACCGCTGTTGAAGTTCGTGACGGTGCCGTTTTTGACAGTAACGTTGTTTCCACCGCCTGTCACGTACACGCCGATGTTCGACGTTTGATCCTCGGGCCGAAAGCCGTCCCCGCGAATTGTGTGGCCGTTCAGGTCGAGCTCGACGCCAGAAGCCACGATGGCGACGCCGAAGACCTCCAGACTTCCCACGCAACTCACATCTGCTGTCAAGACGACCGTCGTATTCGGAGTGCTGATGATATCGCCGCAGTTGAGAACTACGGCCTCGGCGGGATTGACTAGAACTGTACTGAGAAGGATCACTGACGATATTGCCGTGGTGGTGAGTAGCCGCCGAACGTTCAAGCTCGGTCCGCCTTTCTCTAGATGGACTTTCGTGTGGCGATGGTTGAGCGCTTCGTAGGACTTCGTCAAGAAGGACTACCAGCATTTAGGTGTGCGAAGCATCCAGGCCGGACCTGTCTCGCCGAAGCCGAGCGACCGACGGAAACTCTGCTGCGGCGGCGCGTCGCCAACCCGCCAAAAACAACCGCGAACGCCGCGAGTCCCACAGCGAGAGCGCCAAGACCAAGACTTAGCGGAAATGCTTCCGAAGATGCTACAGAAAGCAACTCAGAGGCGTCCCTCGTAGGGCCAACGAGACCCGAAGTTGCAGGCACCTCGAACGCCGCTCGGCTCAATGTGCGGCCATCGGTCGCCACGACAAAGTAGATGCCGGCGGGAGCATCCGGGATTGACGCTTGGGCGCTGAACGCTCCGGCCTCGTCGGCCTTCGCCGTGCCGATGACGGGGCCCTTGACGCCGTTCCAGCGCAACTCGACCGTCGCGCCGGCGGCTGCGCCCGAGCCCTTGACCGACGCCGTGGCGACGGGTGACTCGGAGGCAGGCACGAGGCTGTCGATACGAACGAAGTTGGTGCAAGCAAAGGCAACACCCCCGACCACGGCGACCAGCGCAAAGGCCACGATCGCCACCGCCGAGACTGCCCTTCGGTCAAGCATGCTGCTCCCTCCCCGCCGGTGATACCGTCCGCGCGAACGCTGGCCCGGCGGATCCAGCGTCGCGTAGCCCCAGTCGAGTGTCAAGAGCTTTTCGTATCAGCCAGCGACAACGTACACTCGGGAGACTTAGCAGGCGGGAGACAGGCGTTGGTCGGCTGGGGGACAGCGGGCGGGATCACCGAACACACCCTTGCGCGTTTCATTCGTCGGTGTAGAGTACGAATGGCTAGATGCTGAGCGCATTTACCGGCGGATCGGAACAGTGAAGGAGTGGCATGTCGCAGTCAAAAGCGGCCCTTTTCGCCCGGGTGCCGGAGCAGCTGCTCCACGAGTTCGAAGAGCTCGACCTCAGTCCCTACGAAGCTCGCATCCTCCTTGCGCTCCTCCGGCTGGGAGCCGCCAACACCGCCCAGCTGGCACGCGTGTCCGGCGTTCCCCGCACCAGCACCTATCAGATCCTCGAGGAGCTCAACCAGCGCGGGCTCGCGCAGCGGGTCTCCAACGAGGGCCCGGCGATGTACGCGTCGCCCGGTCGCGACGAGGTCTTCCGCCGCCTCGACGCGGCCCAGGAGGAGCGCCTCCGCTTGCACCGCGAACGCACGACCCGGCTGCGGGAGCAGCTGGCCGAGGCTTTTCCTGAGAGCCCCTCGCCTGCGGGCCCGTACGTCCACGTCATCCAGGGAGCCGGCCAGGTGAGCCACATGTATGACCGCTTGGTGACTCAGGCGTCGAGCGAGCTTCTCGTCTTCAACCGTCCGCCTTATTCCTACCGGGAAGATCGGGTGAACCCGGCTGTCTTGAGCGCACTTGAACGTGGTGTCGCCAGTCGCGTGCTCTACGAAGCCGAGCAGTGGCACGCCGAGCAATCCGCTGACTTTCGCGAGGCCATGAAGGTGTACCACGAAGCTGGCGTGGACGGCCGCCTCGTCGAGGACCTTCCGCTCAAGCTGGCCGTCGTCGACCGCCAGGTCGCCCTCCTGGCCATGGCCGATCCCGTGCAACCGGACATCGGATTTCCTACCACGCTGCTGGTTGAGCACCCCGGCTACGCCGGGCTCCAGGCCGACGCTTTCGAACAGCGCTGGGCCTCCGCATCGCCGATTCCCTGACGGCTCCACGCTGCCATGTGACCGGGCAGCTTGACAACGGCTGTGGTAGTAGTAATGCTGAGCGAAACGGCGCTCGAGAGTTCGGCGAACTTTTGACGGACCTTCAGAGAACGAGAACACTCGCTTGGTTTGACGGCGACGAGCCCGCGTGGATTGTTGACTTGCGGCGCGTTGCGCGCCGGCAGAAGGGTTTCCCCACCGTGGCTGGCACTGAACTCATTCCCGACGCACCCCCGGCACCAACATCAGGGACTGCTCGGCGTCGACTCCCTGTCCGACCCGTGTTCGCCGGGGTCGCCATACTCTGCTTGGCCTTCGTCGCTGCCCAGGCGTTTTCAAGCGACCACGGGGCACCGCGCGTCACACGTCCGCCGGCGACATTGCCAGACATCACCGTCTCGCCAGAAGCTCCAGCTGCGGCAGCGGACCCGGGCGCGGCGGGCACGAGCGACACATCGGCGCCCACAACGACAGCGCCGACAGGAACCGCCTCAGCCGGCGGAACCCCCACGACGGCATCCGGGGGCACGTCGGGGGCACCGCAGGCGGGCGCTTCCACGACCAGGCCGGCATCGAGCTCGCAGTCCTCGGTGCCGAGCTCAGTCGTGACGCCCCGTGCGGAATCGGGGGCCAACACGACCCTGCCTTTGCCGTCCGGCATCGACGGCGGAGCCGGAGGCAAGGCGCGCTAACTAAGAGGCGCCGGCCCAGAAAAGTTCGGAGCGGCGCGTTGACGACGGAACCCAGCTCGTAGCCGACGGCGCCGCTCCGGACCCCTTTTCCGGGCCCCCGGGCGATGGTCCGGCGCAGGGAACGAGCGAACTCCATCCTCGGGCTAGAAGAACTCCCGTACGAGGATCACCTGCTCGTCCTCGTTGACGAGATAGTGGCAATGACCGTCGTCGGTCGGACCATGTCCTGGTAAACGTCCTCCAGGACCCGCTGGTGGGTCGGTGGCGGGCCTTCCCTCTGGCACCGGAGGATCCAACTCTCTTTCCGCACTTCTCGAGGTTGATATCGCGCAGTGCACGAGGTGAGGTCAGCTGATGAACGCGGAGCGTGGCACGCCCAGAAGATCGAGCACCTGGAGTTGGAGGGCGCTGAGCTCGGGCTCAAAGGTCTTCACCGCGTGACCGTTGACGGACAGCCGGTGACGGAAGACGTTCGCGAAGATCTCCAGGACACGGTGGGCGCTGGGAGCGGCGCAAGCTCGCAGCTCCGGGTAGAGGGGAATGTGCCGGGCCTCGGCCTTGAGCATGGCAGCCCGGATCTCACGTTCGACGAGGGCTTGGACGACGAGGGCGAAGAAGTGGCAGCACAGGAGCCCCTCGATGCGCACCGGGTCCTTGAGCAGCACCGGGGCGACCAGCTGGTGCCCCTTGAGCTGACCGTGGCGCCGCTCGAGGTTGGGCTGGTACTTGTAGGCGGCCAGCACCGCGGCCGGGCTCATCTTCGTGTCGTTGGTGATGAGCGGGAAGATGCCGTCCATGCGGGAGTCGTGGGCGACGGCGCGCACGGTGGCGCTGAGGGCGAAGCGCTCGGTGGTGGCCTTGCGGTAGCGGGTGTCGGCGCCGGGGCGCCCGCGGTTCTCCTGGCGGAAGGTGTCGGCGCTGATGGGCCGGACCGTGGCCTGGGCCCAGCGTTCGGCGTCCGCGTCGACGAGGGCGCGGGCGGCCGCCTCTTCCACCGCCACGAGCGTCTTGTAACGACAGCGGGGCCCGGCGAGGCGGGCGGCGAGCTCCTCCATGGCGGCCATGCCGGCCTCGATGCGTCGTGCCCGGGTGGCGGCGTCCATCACCGCCTTGGTGGAGGAGTGGCACCCACACGATGCGGAACCCGCCGTCGGAGGGCGTCGGTGACTCGAAGGTGCGCCAGATCTCGGGAGGGTCGCCGAGACGGCGAGCGGGACGGCGGGCGGCCTCGTCCCAGGAGGGAGGGTGGTCCTGGGCCCACTCGGCGAAGCGAGTCACCTCCCGGCGGTTGGCGGGCAGGATGGTCACGAAGCGGCCGCCGTGGGAGTCGATGTGGCCCATCGCCTGGGTGGAGGCGAGCTTGCAGTCCGACACGTACAAGAAGTCGGGCCGTCCCACCAGGGCGACGAGCTCGTCCCAGGTGGGGACGTGGGTCACGTCGTCGTTGGTGTTGCCCGACTCGACCCGGTAGGCGACAGGCACCGCCCGTCGGCCGACACGGTGAGCACCCACACCAGCTGGCGCAGGTAGGGCCGGTGGTCCTTGTTGTGCCCGAACGTCACCGCCGGCACCGTCTTGCCGCCCCGGCGGGCTCCTCCCCCGGGGTAGGCGAGCCCGGTGAAAGAGACCGACGTGGAGTCGTTGTGCAGCTGGGAGCAGTCGATCTCGAACTCGCGCACCGCCCGCAGCACCACCTCGGTGAGCAGGCTCGCCCGGTCGGCGTCGAACAGCCGCTCGAGGGTCCGTCCCACGCGGTCGTCGTTGAGGGCGCCGACATCGCCGGACGCCAGGCCGAGCAGGGCCGGCTCGTAGGCGGCAGCCCACTCGCCCATCGCGTAGACCGGCTCCCGACCGGTGACGAGGTTGCGCACGACCACCCCCAGCACCGTCCCCGGGGCCAGCCGCAACCGGGCGTCGTCGTGGGGGACGAAGCGCTCCAGGGAGCCGGCCAGGCCGATGCGCGCCAGGAAGTGGTTGATCACCGGCAACGGCCCCACCAGCTCGGAGCGCAGCTGGTAGTCGTCGCCACCCACGCCCCCATCCTTCCTTGCGGCTGTCGGCCCCATGTGCCACAGTATGCATACTGTGGCAC
>NZ_JBOGDB010000077.1:0-11262 GCF_050701515.1 Mycobacterium sp.
CATCTGCGCCGAGTGCCGCGCGGCCTGCGCGGCCGGCGCAATCTCCGGCGAACCCGTCCACGCCGGCAACGCCGCCAGCACCGCGACGGCGCGGGCGGGATGGGCCAGCGCCCAGGCGACCGCCACCGCCGCCCCGAGGGACACCCCGCCCACCGCAATGGCCCCCGGCCGTGCGGCATCGTCCAGCTCGGATAGGTAGCCGTCGATCAAGCGGTCCGGCTGCGGCGGCGGCGTCACCACGACGGCGCCGGCCTTGTGCAGGGCGGGTGCAAACGCCCGGTAGACGTAGTCGTCGTCGGATCCGGTGCCGGGCAGCAGAACCGTCGTGACGCCGCCCAAGTCGACAGCCATCAGTTGATCGTGCCGTGTGGCTGAAATCACTGGCGCGGCGACCCGGTATCAGCGTGGCATTGCCGAACCAACAGGTCTACCGTGGCGTTCGTTGGTGGATCCACGGTGGATTCACAGATTGGCAGGAGAAGCCATGGCTTCGGCCGAAGGGTATCTGCGCCGGCTCACGCGTCGGCTGACGGAGGACCCAGAGCAACTCGACGTCAAGGAGTTGACCGAAGAGGCCGCCGGCACCGGCGCGCAGAAGGCGGTCGACTGCAAGCGCGGCCAGGAAGTGACGATGATCGGCACCTTGCGCAGCGTCGAGGCAAACGCCAAGGGTTGCGCCGGCGGTGTCAAGGCCGAGCTGTTCGACGGGACCGAAGCGGTGATGCTGGTCTGGCTCGGGCAGCGCCGCATCCCCGGTATCGAATCGGGCCGCACGCTGCGCGTGCACGGTCGAGTGGGCAAGCTGGAGAACGGCACCAAGGCGATCTACAACCCGCACTACGAGATTCAGAAGTAGTCGGGACCCAACCGAATCTCGTGTCCGATAAGCGCACCGGCGCCCAGGCGCTGCTCGACCAAATGGGTGGCTTCAGCGGGCTGATCTACTCCGCCCTTCCGGTGCTGGTGTTCGTTCCGGTCTCATCACTGTTCGGTTTGACGCCGGCGGTCATCGCCGCGTTGAGTGTGGCCGCGCTGATCATGGCGTGGCGGCTGGCCCGGCGCGAATCCACCCAACCCGCGATATCTGGGTTCATCGGCGTCGGGGTGTGCGCGCTGATCGCCTACCTGATGGGGGAGTCCAAGGGCTATTTCCTGCTCGGCATCTGGTCGTCGCTGTTCTGGGCGGCGGTGTTCGGGCTGTCGGTGCTGTTCCGCCGCCCCGTCGTCGGCTACATCTGGGGCTGGGTCAACGGACATGACCGCGGCTGGCGTCAGGTGCGCCGGGCGGTGGTGGCCTTCGACATCGCGACGGTCACCTGGGTACTGGTGTTCGCGTCGCGGTTCGTCGTGCAGCACCATCTCTACGACGCCGACCAGACCGGATGGCTTGGCGTCGCCCGCATCGCGATGGGATGGCCGCTGACGGCGCTGGCCGCGCTGGCCACCTATCTGGCCATCCGGTCGGCGCAGCGCGCACTGCACGCGCATACCCCGGCGGAGGAGACGCACACCTCTGACGCCGAGGACGCGGTGCGGGACTCTAGTTGACCGAGACGCACGAGCGCACCGGTCGGCCGCTGCTCGTGGTCGCGGTCCTGGCCTCCTTCGTGGCCTTCCTCGACGGCTCGGTGGTCAACCTCGCGCTGCCCGCGATCGGCCGCGAGTTCGACGGAGGGCTGGCGTTGCAGCAGTGGGTGGTGGACGGCTACCTGCTCACCCTCGGCGCGCTGATCCTCGTCGCCGGCGCGATCTCCGACGCGTTGGGGCGGCTGGCGGTGCTGCGGATGGGGCTGGTCGTCTTCACGGTCGCATCCCTGCTGTGCGCACTGGCGGCCAGCGGCTGGGTGCTCATCGCCGCCCGTTGCCTGCAGGGCGTGGGTGCCGCATTTCTGGTGCCCAGCTCGCTGGCGATGATCAACGCCCGCTTCTCGGGCGCCGAACAGGCCCGTGCGATCGGCACCTGGACCGCTTGGACCGGAACGGCTTTCGTCATCGGCCCGCTGCTGGGCGGCGTCCTGGTCGATGCGCTCAACTGGCGATGGATCTTCGGTGTGAACATCGTGCCGCTGGCGATCACGCTGTACCTGACCACCAAGCTGCCTCGTGACGAGTTCGTCGCCACGCGGTCGGCCAAGATCGACGTCGTCGGAGCCGTGCTCAACGCCGTCGGGCTGACCGGCACCGTGTACGCGCTCATCGAGCAGCAGCGCTTCGGCCTCTCGCATCCGACGGTGCTGGCCGGCCTGGTGGTCGGTGTCGGCTGCCTGATCGCGTTCCCGTGGTGGGAGCGCAGGGCGGCGCACCCGATGATGCCGTTGCACATCTTCGCCGCACGAAATTTCGCCGTCGGCAACCTTGCCACCGTCTTCGTCTACGCCGGGGTGTCACTGGGCATGCTGATGGTCGTGCTGTTCCTGCAGGAGGCGGCGGGCATGTCGGCCACCCAAGCCGGGATCGCCACGCTGCCGATCCCGGTGCTGTCCTTCTTCCTGGCCCGGTTGTTCGGCACGCTGGCCGGCCGACACGGTCCGCGGCTCTACATGGCGGTCGGTCCGCTCGTCGCCGCGGCCGGATACCTGCTGATGGCGACCGCCGAGCGCCCGTTTGACTTCTGGACGCAGCTGCTGCCCGGCCTGGTGGTGTTCGGCCTCGGACTGTCGATCACGGTGTCACCGTTGACGGCGGCGATCCTCGCCGCGGTGGATCCGGCACAGAGCGGGATCGGTTCGGCGATCAACAACGCGATATCGCGCATCGCCGGCCTGATCGCGATCGCCTTCACCGGTGTGATCATCGCCCTGGGCGAGCGAAGCGACGGGAATGGCGTGAGCGCAATCGATTTCGATGGGTTCCGGCAGGGCTCGCTGGTGGTTGCCGCGCTGTTCGCGGTGGCTGGACTGATCTCCTGGCTGGGCATCCGCAACGAGCAGCACGACGCTAGCCGGGTGTCGGATGCCACCACGGCGTGCTGTCACGACCGAGTTGCCCCGCCCCCGGCGTACGCAGATCGCGCTGCGGGCTAGCGCTTCTGCGCGTGCAGCAGCAGGTCCCGCAGCTCGTCTTCGACCTCGGGCACCGCGACGAAGAGCAGCTCGTCGCCGCCTTCGAGCGGCTCGTCGCCCTGCGGAACGATCACCCGTGGCCCCCGCAGGATGGTCACCAGCGCGACGTCCCGGGGAAGGTCCAGCTTGCGCAGCGGCTTACCGCCCCATGGCGTGTCGTCGGGCAGCGTGAGCTCGATCAGGTTGGCCTGCCCGGTGCGGAAGTCCATCAGGTGCACCAGATCGCCGACCGCGACCGCCTCCTCGACCAACGAGGCCAGCATCCGGGGAGTGGACACCGCGACGTCGACGCCCCACGCCTCGTCGAACAGCCACTCGTTGCGGGGGTCGTTTGCCCGTGCCACCACCCGCGGCACCGCGAACTCCGTCTTGGCCAGCAGGCTGACCACCACGTTGACCTTGTCGTCGCCGGTCGCGGCGATCACCACGTCGAACTCCTCCAGGTGCACCGACTCGAGCAGGCTCAGCTCGCAGGCGTCTCCCAGCCGCCAATGCGCGGCCGGAATGGCGTCGACGTCGATGTGGTCGGGATTGCGTTCAAGCAGGGTCACTTCGTGATCGTTCTCGAGAAGTTCCCGCGCGATGGATCGGCCGACGGCGCCGGCTCCGGCGATCGCGACTTTCATCGTTCGGCCTCGATCTCTTCACTCGGCGGCAGCGCGGCGATGGCCAGCGCCTCGGCGATGTGCCCGGCCACCGCGGCGACATACACCTGGTCGCCGGCCTGGATCACCGTCTTGAGGTCGGGCAGCAGACCACTGCCGAACCGGATCATGAACGCCACCCGGGCCCCGGTGGCGGCTTCCAGGTCGGTCATCGGGCGGCCCACCCAGTCCTCGTGCAACGCCAGCTCCGCGACCGCGACATTGCCGGACGGATCTCGCCACTTGGTGGTCTCGGTCTCGCGGGTCAGCACGTTGAGCAGCCGATCGGTGGTCCACGGCACGGTGGCCACCGTCGGAATGCCCAGCCGTTCGTAGACCGCGGCGCGTCCGGCGTCGTAGATGCGGGCCACCACGCGCTCGACGCCGAAGGTCTCGCGGGCAACCCGCGCCGAGATGATGTTCGAGTTGTCGCCGGAGGACACCGCCGCAAAGGCCGCGGCCTCCTCGATGCCGGCCCGCAGCAGGACGTCGCGGTCGAAACCCATGCCCAGCACCCGCTCGCCGCTGAAGTCTGGGCTGAGTCGGTTGAACGCGGTGCTGTCACGGTCGATGATCGCGACGTCGTGGCCGATACGGGCCAGGCTGTCGGCCAGCGACGCGCCCACCCGGCCGCATCCCATCACCACTACACGCACGTTCGCGGTCCTTTCGGCAGCAGCGTGAAAATGCCGTCTCAAATCTGCGCACTCGGAACGCTACAGCCAGCCACGTCTGGGCTTACTCTTGGCTCTCGTGTCCAAGCTCTCGACCGCCGCCCGGCGGCTGGTCCTCGGCCGGCCGTTCCGCAGCGACAGGCTTCATCACCAGTTGCTGCCGAAACGGATCGCGCTGCCGGTCTTCGCGTCCGACCCGATGTCCTCGGTGGCGTACGCGCCCGAGGAAATCTTTCTCGTGCTGTCGGTGGCCGGCCTGGCCGCCTATTCGATGGCGCCGTGGATCGGGCTGGCGGTGTCCATCGTGCTGCTGGTTGTGATTGCCAGCTACCGGCAGAACGTGCACGCCTATCCGTCCGGCGGCGGCGACTACGAGGTGGTGAGCACCAACCTCGGGCCCACCGCGGGTCTAACGGTTGCGAGCGCGCTGCTGGTGGATTATGTGCTGACGGTCGCGGTCTCGATCTCGTCGGCGGCGTCGAACATCGGATCCGCCGTGCCGTTCGTCGCCGAGCACAAGGTCGCCTTCGCGATCACCGCGGTTCTGCTGCTGACCGCAATGAATCTGCGCGGTATCAGGGAATCGGGCACCGCCTTCGCGATTCCGACGTACGCGTTCTTGGTCGGCATGTACACGATGCTGGCTTGGGGTGTGTTCCAGATTTATCTGCTCGGTGAGCCTCTGCGGGCTGAGTCGGCCGCATTCGAAATGGAGCCGGAGCATGAACTGGCAGGACTCGCAATGGTGTTGCTGGTGGCCCGGGCGTTCTCGTCGGGCAGCGCCGCGTTGACCGGGGTCGAGGCCATCAGCAACGGGGTGCCGGCATTCCGAAAGCCGAAGTCCCGCAACGCCGCCACCACGCTTCTTATGCTGGGCATCATCGCGGTGTCGTTGTTCATGGGCATGATCATGTTGGCCAGGGCAACCGGCGTCAAAATCGCGGAGCGCCCCGAGGAACAGCTGGTCGGCGCACCGCCCGACTACCAGCAAAAAACGCTGATCGCGCAGCTGGCCGAGACAATCTTCCAAGGCTTTCCCCTTGGGCTTTTCGTTATCACCGGCGTCACGGCGCTGATCCTGGTGCTTGCCGCCAACACCGCGTTCAACGGCTTCCCGGTGCTGGGATCGATTCTGGCCCAAGACCGTTACCTGCCCCGTCAGCTACACACCCGCGGCGACCGGCTGGCTTTTTCAAATGGCATCTGGTTCCTGGCGGTTGCCGCGATTGCGTTCATCGTTGCGTTCCGAGCCGAGGTCACCGCGCTGATCCATCTCTACATCGTCGGGGTGTTCGTGTCCTTCACGCTCAGCCAGATCGGCATGGTCCGGCACTGGACCCGGCTGCTGGGCGTCGAAACCGATCCGGCGGTGCGGCGGAAGATGGTGCGTTCACGGGTGATCAACGCTATCGGCCTCACAGCCACCGGCACAGTGCTCGTCGTCGTGGTAGTGACGAAATTCCTTGCCGGAGCTTGGATCGCGATCTTGGCGATGGGCGGGCTGTTCGTGATCATGAAAATGATCCGTCGGCATTACGACACCGTCGCGCACGAGCTGGAGGAACAGCAGGCTGCCGAGGAGGGCGGGATCGTTCTGCCCAGCCGCAACCACGCCATCGTGCTGGTGTCCAAATTGCACCTGCCCACGTTGCGCGCCCTAGCGTACGCGCGGGCAACCCGGCCCGATGCGCTTGAAGCGATCACGGTCAGCGTCGACGACGCCGAGACCCGTCAGCTGGTGCACAAATGGGAGGAGAGCGATATCTCGGTGCCGCTCAAAGTGATCGCCTCTCCGTACCGTGAGATCACCCGGCCCGTGCTCGATTATGTTAAGCGTGTCAGCAAGGAGTCGCCGCGGACCGTGGTCACCGTTTTCATCCCCGAGTACGTCGTCGGTCATTGGTGGGAGCAGGTATTGCACAACCAGAGCGCGTTGCGGCTCAAGGGCCGGCTGTTGTTCGAGCCGAACGTGATGGTGACTTCCGTTCCCTGGCAGCTCAGTTCGTCGGAGCGACTCAAGACGTTGCAGCCGCACGCGGCACCGGGCGACGCCCGTCGAGGCTTCCTGGATTGACCGAATCACCGCGCACCGGCCGGTCGCCGTTACCGGCCGAACTCGTCCTCACCACCGGGCCGCCGGCCAACGGCGGAAGCTGTGTGGCGCGCCACGAGGGCCGGGTGGTGTTCGTGCGCTATGCGCTGCCGCAGGAGCGGGTCCGGGTCCGGGTGGTCGCCGATCACGGATCCTATTGGCACGCCCATGTTGTCGAGGTGATCGAGCCGTCCCCGGACCGGGTCGACCCGCTGTGCCCGATCGCCGGTGTGGACGCGGCCGGCTGCTGTGATCTGGCGTTCGCCGAACCCGGCGCCGCCCGCCGTCTCAAGGGTGCCGTCGTCGCCAATCAGCTCGCCAAGCTGGGCGGGTATCACTGGCGTGACGAGTCCGACGCGGTTGCCGAGCCGGTCGGGGCCGGTGATGCCACCGGCTGGCGCACCCGGGTCCGGTTGGCCACCTCGGACGACGGGCGGGCCGGCTTCCACCGCTATCACAGTGAAGCGCTGGTCACCGACCTGCGGTGTGGACAGCTGCCGACCGGAATGCTCGACGGCCTGGACGGCGGCGGCTGGCCGCCCGGGGCGCACCTGAACGTGGCGGTCGACGACGACGGAGCGCGCCATGTCGTGCAGTCCGGCCCGCGCGTCGGTAAGAGAACCGCGACCCGCGTGGTCGAGGGCAATTACGAGGCGACGCAGCGCGTCAACGGACGGGTCTGGCGGGTGCCGGTGACGGCATTCTGGCAGGCGCACCGGGAGGCCGCGCGGGTGTACAGCGGGCTGGTGGCCGACTGGGCGCACCTGCGCGATGGGATGACGGCATGGGATCTCTACGGCGGTGCCGGGATTTTTGCCGCGGTGCTCGGCGAGGCGGTGGGCGACGGCGGGCAGGTGGTGAGCGTCGACACGTCGCGCGGCGCATCGCGTTCGGCCCGCACCGCGCTCGCGGACCTGCGCAGCGTCTCGGTGATCACCGACTCGGTGCGCCGCGCGGTGGCGGCGCAGCGCAAGCGCGCCGACGTCGCGGTGCTGGACCCGCCGCGGTCCGGCGCCGGCCGCGATGTGATCGATCTGCTGGCGGCCGCCGATGTCCCGCGAGTGATCCACATCGGTTGTGAGGCGGCCTCATTCGCGCGTGACATCGGGCTCTATCTCGGACACGGCTACACGGTGGAGGAGCTGCGGGTGTTCGACTCCTTCCCGCTGACCCACCATGTCGAGTGCGTCACGGTGCTGACGCGCTGAAGTATTGCTGCAGTCGCCGGTGCCGATGACCGAAGAGCGCACGTAAGCCGGCCGCAAAGAGTGGTGCCGCCAGTCGCAGTGGCGCTCGGAGTTGGAAGGTGATCCGGTCGCGCACAATCGATTTTGCGTCGCCGTCGGGTGTCACACTGCGTTCGTGCCGCCACTGGCGCATGCTCATCATTGTCGATTCCTCGCGGAAGCTTCGTCCGGGGTCGAGTTCGGCGATGGACAGCCGGTCATAATCGATCGGCAGGACACCGAACAACCTGATCCACGCACGGCCGATCGGTGTTCCTACCGGCACGGTGTCCACGGTTAGCGATTTGGCGCCGCGCGGCATTGACATCGTCATCCATGGTCGGAGCTCGTCGTTGATTCCCTCCGGGGTGACCACCCGCTCCCACACCCGCTCGGCGGGCGCGTCGACGATGCTCTCCCGCTCGACGATTGCCATCGTCGTCGAACGTATCCGACGCGACGGCCCAGCGGACTGCTACCTCCGGTGCCAGCGGTCCAACAGCGCCGGGATCTCCTCGAGCAGGAAGTTGTGAAAGTCGCGCATCTGGGTTACGCGCTGGCGGGCCAAGCTGTCCGCGTCAGTCGCGGCGATCCCTGCCTCGGCGGCGGCCTGCACCGCCGAGATGACTTCGTTCTGGTTGGTGTATTGGATCGCCCAGGCATTGTCGCGCAGTCGGTAGTGGTCTCGCCGGCTCCCCGGCGCGGGCACCCGTTCCACCAAACCGACCGACGTGAGCATCTTGACCGCCCCGGAGATCGCGCCCGAGCTGGCCTGCAGCCGGTCGGCGAGTTCACCCATCGTCATGGTGGGCCGCTCGGTGAACAGCAGGGCGGCCAGAACCCGCGCCGTCATGCGCTGCATCCCGTGATTGGTGAGGACAAGCGCCAGTTCCTCGGCGACCTCTTCTGGTGCCTTGGACACTCGCACTCCTTCCGTATCCGGTCTTCAATAATTTCTGAAAACTCAGTATAGTGAGTGCCGGCGCTCCGGGAAGTCTGGTCGGAAACTTGATATCCGTCTGTCCGGGAAGGGGCCGACCAACTCATGCATACCGTTACGGCGGCAGCGTCATCATCGAGTGTTATGACCGAGGTGATCCGCGTTCGCGGGCTCACGTTCAGCTATCCGAAGGCAACCGAACCAGCGGTGCGCGGCATGGACTTCGCCGTCGCCCGCGGCGAGATCTTCGGATTTCTCGGGCCCAGCGGCGCCGGAAAGTCCACGACGCAAAAGCTGCTCATCGGCCTGCTCCGCGGCCACGGTGGCGAGGCCGCGGTGTGGGGCAAGGACCCGCTGGCCTGGGGGCCCGATTACTACCAGCGAATCGGTGTCTCGTTCGAACTGCCCAATCACTACCAGAAGCTCACCGGCCGGGAGAATCTGCAGTTCTTCGCGTCGCTGTACGCCGTCGACACGGTGGATCCGATGGAGCTGCTGACCGCCGTCGGGCTGGCCGACGACGCCGACACGCGGGTAGGCAAGTACTCCAAGGGGATGCAGATGCGGCTGACGTTCGCCCGGTCGCTGATCAACGACCCGGAGCTGCTCTTCTTGGACGAGCCCACCTCAGGAATGGACCCGGTGAACGCCCGCAAGGTCAAGAACATCATCGGAGACCTGAAGGCGCGTGGCCGAACGGTCTTCCTCACTACCCATGACATGGCGACCGCCGACGAGTTGTGCGACCGGGTCGCCTTCGTCGTCGACGGCAGCATTGTCGCGCTGAACACGCCCACCGAGCTGAAGATCGCCCGCAGCCAGCGACGTGTTCGGGTGGAGTACCGGGGCAACAACGGCGCCCTCGAAACGGCCGAATTCGGTATGGACGCCTTGGCTGACGACCCGGCGTTCCATGCGTTGCTACGAAACCACCACGTCGAGACGATTCACAGTAGGGAAGCCAGCCTGGACGACGTGTTCGTGGAGGTCACCGGGAGGCGGCTGACATGACTCGGTTGTTGAGCGCGCTGCGGCTCGAGCTGACCCTTCAAGTAAGGCAGAAGTTCCTGCACGCGGGCATCTTCTCGGGACTCATCTGGCTGGCCGTGCTGCTGCCGATGCCGGCCAGCCTGCGCCCGGTCGCCGAGCCCTACGTCCTGGTCGGCGACATTGCGATCATCGGGTTCTTCTTCATCGGGGGCACGGTGTTCTTCGAGAAACAGGAACGCACCATCGGCGCGATCCTCTCCACGCCGCTGCGGTTCTGGGAGTATTTGGCGGCCAAATTGACTGTGCTGGTGCTGATCTCATTGTTCGTAGCGGTGGTCGTGGCAACCGTCGCCGACGGGTTCGCCTATCGCCCGGTGCCGCTAGTCGTGGGCGTCGTACTCGGGACACTGGTGATGCTTGTGGTGGGATTCATCAGCTCGCTGCCGTTCGCCTCGGTGACCGACTGGTTCCTGGCGGCGACCATCCCACTTGCCGTGCTGAGTCTGCCGGTTTTGCACTACTCGGGCCTGTGGCCCAACCCGATCCTCTATCTCATCCCGACACAGGGACCGCTATACCTGCTCGGGGCGGCGTTCGATCAGGTGACGCTGGCGCCGTGGCAGGTGATCTACGCGGTGCTGTATCCGGTTGGGTGCCTGGCGGGGTTGTACTGGGCGGCCAGGGCGATGTTCGGTCGCTTCGTCATCGAAAGGTCGGGCGTGCTGTAATGGCGATTCTTGCAACAACTAGCGCACGTGCGCTGCTTGCGTTCGGCCGCAACGACATTCGCGGCACATACCGCGAACCGCTCCTGTGGATGATCGTCCTTGCCCCCGTCATCTGGACCACGGGTGTTGCGTTCCTCACGCCGTTGTTTACCGAGATGCTCTCGCAGCGTTACGATTTCGATCTGGTTCCGTACTATCCGCTGGTCCTTACCGCGTTTCTGCTGTTGACGAGCATCATCATCACCGGCGCGATCGCCGCGTTTCTGGTGCTGGATGAGGTCGACGCCGGCACGTTGACCGCGCTGCGGGTGACCCCGGTACCGCTGTCGACCTTCTTCGCGTATCGCGCCGGCGCGGTCATGGTGTTGACCGCTGTGTATGTGGTCGCGACGCTCTCGTTCAGCGGGATACTCGAGCCCGGCCTGGTCCCCGCGCTGATCCCGATCGGGCTGTTGTCCGGATTGTCGGCGGTCGTGTGTCTGCTGCTGATCGTGACGGTGGCGAACAACAAGATCCAGGGCATCGCGATGGTGCGCGCCCTCGGCATGCTCATGGCCGGGCTTCCGGCCCTGCCGTGGTTCATCGACTCCGCGTGGAACCTTGTCTTCGGCGTGTTGCCGCCCTATTGGGCGGCCAAGGCATTCTTTGTCGCCAGCGATCACGGCACCTGGTGGCCATACGTCGCCATTGGCGCGGTCTACAACATGGCCATCGCGTGGCCGCTGTTCCGCCGCTTCCTCGCAAAGAACTCCTGACGGCCTATCCGCCGGGCGACTCGACTGCGCCGATCGCTTTCTCCAGCCGTTCGACCACAGCGCGCAGTTCAGCAAGGGCCTCCCTGAGTTCCGCCGCCGTGGCGGGCGATTCGCCCGGCGCTGCCGGGGGCGCCGCCGGGCGCTGCGGGGC
>NZ_JBOGDB010000078.1:0-4697 GCF_050701515.1 Mycobacterium sp.
CAGTGGCTGCACGTGCATCCCAACACCGTGCGTTACCGAGTGCGGCGGATCGAGACGCTGCTCTCGACGTCATTGGACGACCCCGACGACCGGCTGGTGCTGGCCCTGGGATTGCGGGCCACCGACCCCTCGCCGTAGGCATGTCGGGTCGCTTTTCTCGCGAGCAGACGTAAAAGCTCCCAAAACCTCGGCGTGTCGGGCACTTTTACGTCTGCTCGCGCGGATTAGGTGACCGCGAACGCGCCGGCCGCCAGCTCGTCGAAACGTTCGATCGCCTCGTCGGTCTCGGCGTCGAGTCCACGAAGCGGCCCGCGATCGGCCAGATACCGCTGGGCGTACAGCCTGGCCACCAAAGCCTTGCGGTCCGTTCCGCGTTCGGCCCGCTCCCAGGCGGCTTGCTCGGTCAGCAGCGCACCGCCGTAGACATCGCCCATGAACTGGGCGAGCGGGAACAGCCGCGCCTCGGCCAGCGCGCCGTCCAGTTTGGTCCACGCGGTGATCGCCGAGGCCAGATCCTCGACGCGTCGAGATACCAGGGCAGTCGTGTCGTCATCGTCGGACACCGACACCGCGTCGTGCAGGCGCTGCAGCAGCGGCTCATGTGCTTGGTTCCGTTCGATGCCGCGCCGCACGTCGAGACAGAGGATGTTGTCGGGGCCCTCCCAGATGGTGTTCACCTGGGCGTCGCGCAGCAGCCGCGCCACCGGCCATGTCTCGATGTAGCCGTTGCCGCCGTGGATTTCGATGGCATCGGACGCCATCGTGATGCCGAGTCGGCAGACCTTCAGCTTGGTGACCGGAACGGCGATGCGCTGGCGCACGCTTCTCGGCTGCCGGTGGTTGACGGCACCGGTGCCGTCGAACACGAGTGCCTGGGCGGCTTCGACGTCGACGATCATCTCGGCCAACTTGCGCCGCATCAACGGCTTGTCGATGAGGGCCCCGCCGAACGCTTGTCGCTGCCGGGCGTAGCACAGCGACTCCACCAGCGCCCGCCGCGCGTTGCCGAGCGCGAACAGCGCGATGCCCAGCCGCGCCGCATTCGTCAGCTCCATCATCCGGCCGAGGCCCTTGCCGTCGGCCGGGCCCGCGTCGCCGCTCGCCTCGCCGGAGAGCAGGAACGCCTCGGCGTCGACGAACTCGATCTCACCCGAGGCGACCGACCGGGTGCCGAGCTTGTCCTTCAGCCGGCGCACCCGCACACCGTTGCGGGATCCGTCGCGGCTCGTTCGCAGCACGAGGAAGGTCGCCACCCCCCGGCTCGAGTCGGGGGCACCCTCGGGCTTGGCCAGCACGACGAACGCCTCGCCGTTGCAGTTCGACGCGAACCACTTGAAGCCGTTGAGGAGCCACGCATCGCCGTGGCGCGTCGCCGTCGTCTCCAGCTCGCCGAGGTCCGACCCGCCGGTGCGCTCCGTCAGCAGCTGTGCGGTCTCGCCCTCCCACTCACCCGACTCGAACTTGGCCAGCACGTGGTCCCGCACGTCGGGCGGCGCGTACGCCGCGACCAACGACTTCACCATGCCGCCACCGGTGCCGAGCGCGCAGCCCATCCCGATGTCGGCCTGGTTGAGCAGGTAGTTGGACGCGAACAGCATCAGCGACGGGTTCACCCCGGCGCGCCGGGCCTCGTCCCTCAACGCCTGCTGGGCATCGAGCACCGCGCGCCTGGACTCGACGAACGACGGCGGCATGATCACCCGGCTGACGTCGTGGCCCCACCGGTCATAGCGTTCCAGCCGGGGCGGGTTGCGATCGGTCTCCTCGGCCCACCGCGCCACCGGGCCGCCCATCAGCTCGCCGGCGCGCATCAGGTGCGGCTCGGCGATCGCGAGCTCGTCGGGCTGCAGGTAGTACGCCATGGTTGCCTGCAGGGTCGGGTCGGTGGCATACCAATTGAGACCCACCGCGCCCCGATAGTTCTCGGTGCGGTATCGCGCCGACTTCTCCGGAGTCGTGAACGGCAGCCGATCCACGGCCTCCACGTCGTAATCGGTCATGTCACGACGGTATTGCAGGTTGGGCAATCTGCGCGAGCAGACGCAAAAGTCCCCAAAATCCCGCGTGTCGGGGGCTTTTGCGACTGCTCGCGAGCGGGCTAGGCCGTAAGCCGTTCTACCGCGGCGTCGACGCGTTCGTCGGTGGCGGTCAACGCGATTCGCACATGCTGGGCGCCGCGCGGGCCATAGAACTCGCCCGGTGCGACCAGGATTCCCCGCTGCGCAAACCACATCACCGTGTCGCGGCACGGCTCGCCGCGGGTGGCCCAGATGTACAGCCCCGCCTCGGAGTGGTCGACCTTCAGCCCGGCCGTCGCCAGCGCCGGCAGCAGCCCGTCCCTTCGGCGCTGGTAGCGCTCGCGCTGTTCGCGTTCGTGGACGTCGTCGTCGAGCGCGGCGACCATCGCGGCCTGCACCGGCGTCGGCACCATCATCCCGGCGTGCTTGCGCACCGCGAGCAGTTCGGCGACCAGGGCCGGGTCGCCGGCGACGAAGCCGGCACGGTAGCCGGCCAACGAGGAGCTCTTGGACAGCGAGTGGATGGCCAGCAGGCCGGTGTGGTCGCCGTCGCTCACCGCCGGATGCAGCAGCGACACCGGCTCGGCGTCCCAGCCCAGGCCGAGATAGCACTCGTCGGAGGCGACGATCGCGCCGCGCTCGCGGGCCCACCCGACGACCTTGCGAAGGTGGTCGGCGCCGAGCACGGCACCGGTCGGGTTGCTCGGCGAGTTGAGGTAGACCAGCACGGGTGATCGCGGCCCGATCTGGGTTAGCGAGTCGGCCAACAGCGCCTGCGCACCGGCCAGCCGGACGCCGACTTCGTAGGTGGGATAAGCCAATTCGGGCACCACGACAACGTCATGGGCGCCCAGACCGAGAAGTGTCGGCAGCCACGCGATGAGTTCCTTGGTCCCGATCACCGGAAGCACGGCGTCGTCTGCCACCCCGGTGACGCCGTAGCGGCGGTGCAGCGCCGCAGCCGCGGATGCGCGCAGCGCGGGAGTACCGGCCGTGGTCGGGTAGCCGGGCGCCGCGCTGGCGGCGGCGAGCGCCTCGCGGATCACTGGCGCGACCGGATCGATCGGGGTGCCGATCGACAGGTCGACGATGCCGTCGGGATGCGAGCGGGCCAGGGCGGTCGCGTCGGCGAGGGTGTCCCATGGGAACACCGGGAGCCCCGCTGAGACCGCCCGGCGGGCGCTGTCAGGCCTGGGCGTTATCAGTCGTGAGCCTGCGGTGGTAGGTCCATCACCGACTGCGGGTCATTCTCGGTCATGCCCACCTTGGATGCCCCGCCGGGTGAACCCAGCTCCGCGAAAAAGTCGGCATTGATCTGCGTGTATCCGGTCCACTGCTCGGGAACGTCGTCTTCGTAGTAGATGGCCTCGACCGGGCACACCGGCTCGCATGCGCCGCAGTCCACGCATTCGTCGGGGTGGATGTACAGCATGCGTGCGCCCTCGTAGATGCAATCGACAGGGCATTCCTCGATGCACGCCTTGTCTTTGAGGTCGACGCAGGGTTCGGCAATGGTGTACGTCACTGAGTGCTCCTCAAATCCTCTCGCTCTGCCTGTTCAGTGGGGCTGCCGGTCTATGTCGGGCCCGCCGAAGTCGCTGCCAGTATCCGTTGTCGGAATCTGGACACATGTCCCAGTGTGCCCTAACTTTTGCGCCTCTCCGGTAGGGGTGGCCCGTAGTAACTGATACTAAACGTTGCAGATATAAGTCGCCTAGTCGCACACCCCTATGCGCTTGGGTGCAGTGCAACAAGTTGCATATAGATGCTCTGCGCTTCTATGCTCCCGGCGTGGCGCTTCCCCATGCAATTCTGGTGTCGCTGAGCGAGCAGTCCGGCTCGGGATACGAGCTGGCGCGTAGGTTCGACCGGTCCATCGGCTATTTCTGGAGCGCCACCCACCAGCAGATTTACCGCACGCTGCGGGCGATGGAGGACGACGGCTGGGTGCACGTCACGCCGGTGGCGCAGCAGGGCAGACCCGACAAGAAGGTGTACACGGTCGCCGACGCCGGGCGCGCCGAGCTGGCCCGCTGGATCGCCGAATCGCTGACCGGTCGCGGCAGCTCGGTGACCGATAACCGCACCCGTGATCTGGCCGTCAAGGTCCGTGCGGCGGCCTACGGCGATATCGCGGCGCTGCGTGGCCAGGTCGCGACGCTGCGCGCCGAGCGTGCCGAACTGCTCGACACCTACCGCGGATACGAGAAGCGGCAATTCCCGGATCCGGCCGCGCTCAGCGGCAGCGCGCTCCATCAATACCTGGTGCTGCGCGGCGGCATCCGAGCCGAAGAAAGTGCCGTCGACTGGCTCGACGAAGTGGCGGCGGCACTGAAGGAGAAGACGTGACCAACCCGTATCCAAATCTGTTGTCCCCGTTGGATCTCGGGTTCACCACTCTGCGCAACCGGGTGGTGATGGGGTCGATGCACACCGGCCTGGAGGACCGCGCCCGCGACACGGATCGGCTCGCCGCGTACTTCGCCGAACGCGCCCGCGGCGGTGTCGGCCTGATCATCACCGGCGGGTACGCGCCCAACCGGACCGGGTGGCTGCTGCCGTTCGCGTCGCAGATGGTCTCGTCGTCGGACGCCCGCCGGCATCGCCGCATCACCGACGCGGTACACGACGCAGGCGGCAAGGTCCTGCTGCAGATCCTGCACGCGGGACGTTATGCCT
>NZ_JBOGDB010000079.1:0-33247 GCF_050701515.1 Mycobacterium sp.
TTGCTGACCAGTGTGTGGTCGGGTCCGCAGCCGAAGAACAGGCAATCGGCATCGGTGCGCCCGCCGCTGGCCCAGTCGGGGTCGTGGTGGGCTTCGCAGTGATAGCCGGGTTCCAGGCAGTTCGGGCGGGTGCAGCCGCGGTCGCGGGCGTAACAAATGATGCGTTGATCGCCCGAGGCGACGCGTTTGGTGCGGCCTAGATACAGCGGTCGGCTGGTGTGGTCGTCGAAGACGGCCAGGTAGTGGATGGAGTCGGCGGCCATCCGGATCAGGTCGCGCATCGGCAGGGCGGAGCCGCCGCCGGTGCGGGCCGGCGCCGGCATCGGAATGCTGGGGTCACCCACCGCGTGGGCGGCCTGGTTCAGCTCGGCCAGGGTGGTGGTGGCGATGACGGTGACCGGCAGGCCGCGGTGCTGACCGAAGGCGCCGGAGGCGATGCCGGCCTTGAGGCCGAGTTTGACGGCGTCGTGCAGGCGTTGGGGGCCGGTGCGGGTGTCCGGCTCGGCTTCTGCGACCTGACCGTCGGGCCGGTGGCGCCCGGGCCGCACGGCGGCGTCGACCGCCTCGAGATAGGCGCGCGCCTCCGGGTCCAGCCAGCCCGACAGCCGGCTCATGCCGTCGGGGCCCTGCGGCCTCAGGTGCAGGCCGCGGCGACGCGCGCGATCATTCTCGTCGAACAGGCCGTCGGGGTTGAGGTGATCGGCGATCCTGCGCCCGATCACCGTGACGAACTTGGCGTCCTGGCACCGCGCGTGGCGCACCATGATCTGTTCGGCCTTCTCCCGTTTGGCGTCGGGCACCGCCGAGGGCAGCACATCGAGTGCGTGGCAGACCGCGGCGATGTGGTCAGCGCCCACCTCGCCGTTTTCGACGGCGGCGGCCAGTTGTGGCAGTTCCGGTGGCAAGACGGGTCCGGTCAGCGACCGGCGCGGCCGAATGCGGGCCGCGATCCGCATCCGCCGGCGGACCTCACCGGGCGTGATTCGCAGCCGCTGCCACAACAGCTTGCACATCACCGTGCCGGCCGGCAGATCCGGATCGTCGGGGCCATCGACCGGGTCGATGATCTCGCCGACGTACCGGTACATCAGCCCACGGTTGACCCTGTCCTGGGCTTCCAGCCGTTCGGTCACCTCGACCCGCAAGGCGTTGCCCACCACGTCCGAGCTCACCGCGCGCAACCGGGCGTGCGCCGCGTCGACCGCATCCAATGCGGCACGGATCTGGTCGCGTGCCGCCTCGGGGCCGATGACCGAACTCATGCTTCCACGCTATCGAACATGCGTGCGATGGACCGCACTGCCGACCCGATCTGTGGATGAACACGCAACTGTGGAGAGGTTCCTGCAAGCTCCCGGCGAGAGGCGGCCCTGAGGGTGGACAAACCGCCCCGGTACCCTCACGGCCATGTCTGACGACGAGCCCACCGACGACAGCGGCGGCGTCTTCTCCGGTTACGGCATCGCCTCGGCGGTGCTCGCGGTGCTCTCGGTGGCCGCCGCCGTGCTCGCGATCATGATCTGGTCCGGCCACCGCGCCGATGTCGACGAGCGCCGTTACCAGACCCGTGTGCTGGAGGCCGCCGCCGACTGGACCACCGTGCTGATCAACATGAACAAGGAGACCATCGACAGCAGCCTGCAGACGCTGCATGAGGGCACCGTCGGTGAGCTCAACAACGAGTTCGAATCGGTGGTCGAGCCCTACCAGAAGGTGGTCGAGACCCTGGAAACGCGCACCAAGGGTCAGATCGACTCGGTGGCGGTGGAGTCCATCTACCACCGCCCGCAGACCACCGACGGCGCACCGGCGCCCGCGCCGACGCCGCAGCCCGGGCTTTCGGCGTTGGCCACCCGCACCGACACCGTGATCGTGGTGGCCACGTCGGTCAGCGAGAATGTCGGCGGCGAGCCGAAGACGTTGCGCTGGAACCTCCGGATGGACGTCTCCGACGTCGAGGGCAAGCTGCTGATCTCGCGGCTGGAGCCGATCCAATGAGAAACAGTTTGCGGGTGCTGGCGTTCGACGTCGCCGCACCGCTCGCCGCGATCGCTGCGCTGGTGTTCATCGGCATCGCCTTGGCTTGGCCGCTGTGGTGGGTGTCGCTGGCGTCGGTGCTGTGCCTGCTGATCGTCGAGGGCGTGGTCGTCAACGTCGTCCTGATGCGTCGCGACGGGGTGACGGTCGGCACCGACGACGACGGGCCGGGGCTGCGGTTGGCGGTGGTCGGAGCGGCGACGGTGGCATTGCTGGCGGCCGTGCTGGTGAGCTACACCCAGTGGACGGTGCCGGACCGCAACCTGCGCAGCGACAGGATGGAGGTGGCGGGAATCGCCAGCAGCGTGGCCGAGGCGAGCGCGACGTTCACGCCGCAGAGTCCGACCGCATCGATCGACCGAGCCGCGGCAATGATGTCACCTCAGCGGGCGGAGCAGTACAAGAACCAGTTCTCCGCTGTGGCAAAGGAATTGACGAGCAAGAACGTCTCGGCACAGGCCAGCACGATCTCCGCGGGCGTCGAAGCCATCGGCCCGGAAGACGCTAGCGTCGCGGTGATCATGCGCGGCACCCAGAACGTGCCGAACAAGCCGCCCGACATTGCGGTGTTGGCGCTGCGGGTGACGTTGTCCAAGAACGACGGACGCTGGTTGGTCGACGACGTGGTTCCGATTAACTCGCGCTAGGGCATTCGACGCCGGACTCAGAGCCCGGCCGCGGCGCGGTAGGACTCCAGCCGGTCAGCCAATTCCTGCGGCCGGCTCAACGCCATCAGATGGCCGCCGGGCATCACGTCGATCTCGAGGCCCAGCCGCTCGCGCACCACCCGGCGCTGAAACTCCAGCGGGAAGAGCCGGTCGTCGCTGCCCGCAATGACTCGGGTGGGAATCGCGGGCCACCCGTCCAGCGGCCAGGTCTGTCCGAACGGGGTGTCGGATTGACGCGGTTCCGGCTGGCTCAACACCTGCTGCCGGACCGGTTCTGGCACATCGTGGAAAAAGTCCTCGAGCGGATCAAACTCGCGGCGCGCCAAGCCAATCCGCTGGCAATAGGCGATCCTTGCCTGCTGCTGGCCGGTGTTGTCCCACCACTGCCCCGGTGCCTCACCGGGTTTTGGCACCATCGGGTTGACCAAAACCATCAGCGCAGCCTGCACGCGTTCGGCGACCATCGGCGCGCTGAAGGCACCCATGGACTGGGCGACCAGGATGACGGGTCCGCGGATACCGTCCAGCGCACTGTGGACGGTGTCGGCATAAGTGGTCAGGTCCGCGGAATCGTCATCGGCCGGCAGGTCGATCGCGATCACCTGGGCCGCGCGCTCGGTGATCAACGGTGTGACGCGGTGCCAATACCAGGCGCTGCCGCCCGCCCCCGGGATCAGTGCGTAGGTGACCGGCATCAGCCGCCGCTGCGGTGGGTCCTCATCTTCGCGAACCGGTCCGACAACTTGCGGATCCGGATCATCAGCGACGCGGGCGGGCAGGTCTTGCCTTCGAGGTAATCCGCGAGTTCCTCAGCGGGCACGCCGATGCGCGAAGCGAACTCCCGCGGTCCGAGACCCGAACGTTCGAGCAGGCGCCGAATCTGCCGGGTGACTTCGGCGCACTCGTTGGCTTCCAAGAGTTCGCGGGTGCGGGTCAGCACTTCGGCCAGGGCCTTCGAAACGCCGTATGGCCGCGTCGTTTCCAGCACTTCCTCGACTTGGCGTGCGGTCCGGCCGTAGGGATCACGCTTGATCGCAATGACGATGCGCTGCCACACGGTCAGGTCATCGGTTTCCAATGCCTCGCGGATCGCCGCGGTGGGCCAGAATTCGACCGGCCGGTCGTCGATGGCCGGCCGCTGGGCCCGCTTCGGTGCCGCAGAACGCATGCGTGCGGTGACGTCCTCGCGGCGCGCGTCCGCAGTCAACGTCACCTCGCCTCCTCCAGCATCGCGACCGCCACCGAGAGGCAGCGCTCCCTGACCGCGGCCCAATCGGCCTCCGCCTCCGGGCCCGACATCGGAATGTCGAACTCGTCCGACGGGTGTGGATCGGCCAGTCGGCGCACCAACTGGGTGGCCACCCATTGCTTCCTGGACCGTTCACCACAGTAGTACCGGTCCATTCCGGACAGCACCACCGCAGCGGTTTGAGTCTCCATCGAGTCGACCAAATCGGCAAACTCGGTGAAATCCCTGGTGCTGTTTCTGCACATGATCAGGTAGCTCTTCAAACGCAACGTCTCGGCCCCGGTGGGTACTTGCAGCCGGTCGCCGGTCGGCAGCTGGACGTTGGTGGTCTCCATCGGGCTGCTGCGCTCGACCGGCGCGCGGTCGATATCGGCCTCGGTTTCCAAGGCGTCCAGCGCCACTGACAGCCGGCCACGCCACATGGTGACCGGATGCACCGGCCGCAGGGTGCGCAGCGTTTTGCCGTTCGAATGGCCGTTGCCGTTCACATGACCGTTGACTGGGGCGCCCGTGACGCAGCCGCTGAATGCAAGCGGATCCGCAACCGTAATCGTATGCGGTGCAAGGCTTCGCAGCTTCGCCGCCGATTTGACCACCATCCGGATATCGGTTCCGGACGCGGCGAGTGTGGAAATGTCGTCGGGGATGATGACCAGGTCGCCGACGTCGGCTTTGGGTAGCGGCTTTTCGAAGTCCACCGACGGCAGGATGCGGGCCAGCCAGCGGGGCAGCCACCAGTTCCATTCGTCGAACATCGCCATCAGGGCCGGCACCAGCACCAGCCGCACCACGGTGGCGTCGACCGCGATCGCCACCGCACACGCCACCCCGAGCTGCGCGACCAGCGGCATCCCCGCGAACGCGAAGCCGACGAACACGGCGATCATGATCAGCGCGGCACTGGTGATGGTGCGGGCGCTGGTGCTCACGCCGTACGCGACGGCGTCACGGGTGTTGTTGGTCTGCAGGAACCGCTCGCGGATTCGGGTCAGCAGGAATATCTCGTAGTCCATCGACAACCCGAACGTCATCGCCAGCACCAGCGGCGGGATCGTGCTGTCCAGCGACGAGATCGGTTTGAAGCCCAGATCCGCCAGCCAGCCCCACTGGAAGACCACGACCAGGCTGCCGTAGGCGGCCGCCACCGACAGCACCGTCATCAGCACGCCCTTGAGCGCCAGGAATACCGACCGGATCGCGATCAGCAGCATCACGAACGCGATCAGCGCGACGAACGCGAACACCAATGGCTGGGTGCTCGATACTCGGTCGTCGAAGTCTTTGATCAACGCCGTCGGGCCGCCGACGTCGATGTGGGCGTTCGGCCCGGCCACCGGCGGCAGCTGTTCACGCATCCAGTCGACGGCGTCGCGGGCGGCCATGTCCTCGGGGTCCACCGACAGCACGGCCGACAGCAGCGAGCTGCGGTAGTCGTCGCCGAACACCGGCGGCGAGACCGACACGATGTTGGGCGCCTGCGCCATCTTCTGGCGCACGGCCTCCAGGGTTGGCTCCTTGGCGGGTGCGGACGCGGCATTGCCGTCCGGGAAGCTCACCAGCACCCGCACCGGCCCCAGTGCCCCCGGCCCGAGCGCCTCGGCCGCGGCGTTGACACCGCCGCGGATCTCGTGGGTCGGGTCGAACTGGCGCTGCATGCTGTTGCCGAGCACCATCGAGAACGCCGGAGCGGCCAGCAGCAGCAGCAGCGTCGACGCCGCCAGCGCCGACAACCACGGCCGGCGCATCACCCAGCCGGTCCACCGAGTCCAGAACCGCGATTGGGTGGTCTCCGCGCTGCGCGACCAATGTAGGTACGACGACCGTTTGGCGGCCGCCTTGCCGAACGTCGCCAGCACCGCGGGCGTCAGGGTCGTCGACGTCAGCACCGCGACCGCGACCGCCAGGATCGCTCCGGTGGCCATCGACACCAGCACCGGGGTGTTGATCAGGTAGATGCCGGTGACGGATGCGATGACGGTCAGCCCGGACAGCACCACCGCGAGTCCGGAGGTGGCCATCGCGGCGTCGGCCGCCTGCTGGGGATCACGGCCGGCGCGCAGTTCCTCGCGGAAGCGCATGAGAATAAATAGTGAATAGTCGATGGCGAGCGCGATCCCGAACATCGACACCGTCGAGGTGACGAACACCGACATCGTGGTGAACATCGACAACAGATAGACCAGCCCCATGGTGACGGCCACCGTGCAGATGCCGAGCACCAGCGGCATGGCGGCGGCGGCAAGCGAGCCGAACACCGCCAGCAACACGATCAGGACGATCGGAAGGTTCCACTGCTCGGCCTGGGTGATGTCGTGCTTGGTTGCCGCGGAGGCGGCCGCCCCCAGCGCGCCCTGGCCGATGACGTAGAGCTTGACCTTGCCGTTCTCCAGCTCACCGGCCTGATCGCCGACGATTCCGACCTTCTGGCGCAATTGTTTTGCCACATCCACCGCGCCGGTGTTGTTGAAATCCAGCTGCAGGGTGACGACGTAGGGCCGGTCCGGCTGCGGTGGCGGTTGTCCCCCTGGCCTTTGGCCGGGAGGGGCCCCCAGCAGGTTCGGCACCACCGTGACGCTGGGCACCTCGGCGGCGACGCGTTCCAGCTCCGCGACAGCGGCATCCATATCGGCGAACGACGCGTCGGCTCGCGGTGCCGCGACGAGGGCCAACGGCGACGCCCCTTGGTCGGGGAAGCGGTTCTCGAGTTCGGTCTGCACCTTCAGCGACTGCGAACCGGCAACCTCGAACCCGCCGCCGGTGAGGTGGCCGGACTGGTTCATGCCGAGGTACAGCGCCGGCACGAGGAGAAGCAGCCACACCATGAAGACCGCCCAGCGGTATCTGCGCAGGTTGCTGCTCAAGCGCATCATGAACTGCTGGATGTCCGCTCCCCACTTTCTCCCCGGCGGTTTGTAGCGTGAGCGTACAACAGTGCACGGTAGCGCGACGCGCCCTCAATCACGCCTTAAGCTGCTCTAATCCGCTCGCAGTGGTCGCCTCGGGGCGTCTTGCCCGAGGCGTCGGCCGCCGGTGGCTTACCTGCAATTTCAGTTGCTGGATTGGCCAGCCGGGGTGGCGCGATGGCAAGATGTCCTCCTGGCCGTTACCGCGTCGGGGGTATTTGCCGCCGATCGCAGCCGTTTGCGAGGCAAGTAGATGTCCGCAAACCGTAAGGAGTTGTCCATGAAACCGACCCCCAAGGCTGCGCGTCGCAGCCTTTTCGCTGCGTTCGCTATATCCGCAGCCGGCGGCGCGGCAGTGGCCGCGCTGGCGATGCCGTCTGGATCTTCTCTGCCGTCGGCGACCGCCGCACCGGATCCGTGTGCCGCCAGCGAGGTCGCGAAAACCGTTGGTTCGGTGGCCATGTCGACCGGCAACTACCTGGACACGCACCCGCAAACGAATCAGACGCTGACCACCATCTCCCAGTCGCAGGGCGGCCCGCAGTCGCTGGGAGCGCTGAAGACCTACTTCGATGCCAACCCGAAAGTCGCCAAGGAGATGCAGGCGCTGCAGCAGCCGCTGGTGAATCTGGCCGGTAAATGCGAGCTGCCGATCACGATCCCGCAGCTGCTCGGCCTGATGCAGGCCGCACAATCCCAGGGCGGCGGGTTGCCCGGTGGTTTGCCCGGCGCACTGCCCGGCGCGCAAACCGTCGTCGGACCGGGTGCCGCCTCGCCCGCGCTGCCGTCCCCGGCGTCGGCCATCGCCACAGGTACCGGCCCGCTTCCCGGCCCCGCGACCACCACGGCGGGGTAGCTGGCCTACGCCGCAGGAACACCCGTAGCATCGCTCTGAGCTGCGAATATAGAACTTCTCACAATTGGTTCACCGCAAGACAAGAAAGTCGGCACCGATTCTGCTTAGCTTTGCGGTGTCGGTAACCGCAATTGGTTACGGCCACTCCACATTCGATGAAGGAGCCTGTCCATGTTGCTTTCAGCCCGTACCGCGCGGCGTGCGGTAGCTGGCGCGGTTGGCACCGGTGCGATTGCCGGTGCGATGCTCTTTGGCGCCCTCCCCTCGGCAACGGCCGACGCGCCGCCGAATTGCACGGCCGCCGATCTGGCCGGTGTGGCCTCCGGTGTCTCGGCCGGGACGTCCGCGTACCTGTTCACCCACCCCGAGGTCAACTGGTTCTTCACCAGCCTGGAAGGCCGGCCCCGCGACGAGATCAAAACCGAGGTGCAGGAATACATGGACGGCAATGCGCAGGTGAAGGCGGAGCTGACGCATATCCGGCAGCCACTGGTCGACCTGAAGAACCGCTGCGGCGCGGCCCCGCCTGACGACCTTCCGTAGTCCGCGTGCGGGTTGGGGACGAGCCGCCCGCCCAGGAGGGCGCGGGTCGGACGGTGCTGATGGTCGACGACGATCCGGATGTCAGAACCTCCGTCGCCCGCGGATTGCGGCATTCGGGGTTCGACGTCCGAGTCGCGGCGACCGGTAAAGAGGCACTGCGGCTGCTGTCCAACGAATCGCACGATGCGTTGGTTCTGGACGTACAAATGCCGGAGCTCGACGGTGTCGCGGTAGTCACCGCGCTGCGGGCACTGGGCAATGACATTCCGATTTGTGTGCTTTCCGCGCGCGATACGGTCAATGACCGCATTGCCGGTTTGGAGGCCGGTGCCGACGATTATCTGACCAAGCCGTTTGATTTGGGTGAGCTCGTCGCGCGACTGCACGCATTGTTGCGCCGGTCGGCTCACTCCGCCCAGTCGTCCGACACCATGATGGTCGGGCCGCTTACCATCGACACCGCCCGCCGGTTGGTGTTCGTCGACGGCGAGCGGGTCGACCTGACCAAACGAGAATTCGACTTGCTGGCGGTGCTGGCCGAGAACACCGGCGTGGTGCTGAGCCGGCAGCGGCTGCTTGAACTCGTCTGGGGCTACGACTTCGACGTGGACACCAACGTGGCGGACGTGTTCGTCAGTTACCTGCGGCGCAAACTGGAACGCGAGGGCCTGCCGCGGGTCATTCACACGGTTCGCGGGATCGGGTACGTGTTGCGAGACGAGCCGTGAGACGAGTCGAACGGCGAGTCGAACATCCTGCACCGGACGAGCCGTGAGGCCGGTGCGCCGGCTACGTTTCATCCGTTCCGCCTCGCTGCGCACCCGGGTAGCCCTGGCGGCCGCCACCGCGGCGGCCGCCGTTGTCGCGGTGTTCACGATCCTGACGTCGGTCGTGCTCGCCAACAACGATGCGGCGCAGCTGGACCGGCGGCTGGACTCCATCGTCGACGCCAGCATGTATCCCGATCAGTTGTCCGATCCCCGGCGCGGCGTGTTGTCGACGGGGCGGATGCGGTCCACCGGCCAGGTTGTGTTCCAGCGGGGACTGCAGTTGCCGTCCCTGCCGCCCGGCACGGCGACCGTCGAAGTCAACAGCGTCGAATACCGCGTGCGGACCATCCCGGTGGAACAGCAAGGCGGCGTGCTGGTTTCGATCGGCATCCGCGCCGACAGCATCCTGCTGAGCCGGGCCCGGATTCCGTTGTACGCCGCGGCCGGCGTGGTAACGGTGTTGATCGCCGCCGGCGTCGGCTGGCTGCTGGCCGGGCCCGCGATCCGGCCGCTGCGCAGACTGACCGAGCACACCCGGCGGTTGGGTAAGAGCACGGAGGAGATGCCGGAGGTCCGGGGTGTGCGCGAGGCCGAGGAGTTGTCCGAGGCGATGACCGGAATGCTGAGTCGGCTTGTCGCCGCGCAGCAGGCCACCACCAACTCGCTGCAGGCGGCGCAGGACTTCGCCGCCAACGCCGCGCATGAGCTGCGCACTCCGCTGACTGCCATGCGCGCCGACCTGGATACGCTGCGGATCCACGATCTGCCCCCCGATGAGCGTGCGGAGGTGGTCAGTGACCTGTCCCGAGCGCAGCGCCGCGTCGAGGCGATCATCACCGCGCTCGGTCAGCTCGCGTCCGGAGAGCTCGCGCAGGCCGAAGACCGCGAGGTCATCGACGTGACCGACATGCTCGATCGGGTGGCGCGGGAGAACATGCGACCGGGCGACGCGGTGGAGATCGTGGTGGAGGCCGACGAGCGCCTCGGCACCATCTGGGGCTGGCCGAGCGGGCTACGGCTGGCGGTGGACAACCTGGTGCGCAATGCCGTCACACACGGCCAGGCCAGCCGGATCGTGCTGGCCGCGCACCGGCACGAGCAGAAGATGACGATCACGGTGGACGACAACGGACGTGGCCTGCCGGCCGACGAACACAAGAACGTACTCGGCCGCTTCGCGCGCGGAAGTACCGCTGCGCCAGGCGGTTCGGGACTGGGCCTGGCGCTTGTCGCACAGCAGGCGGCGCTGCACGGTGGCAGCATTGTGCTGTCCGACAGTCTGCTCGGCGGGCTGCGGGCTACCCTGACTGTGTCGACGTCCCCTGAGTCAACGGCGGCGTACGACCGCAGCGGCCGCCGGCGATCCGAATAGCAGCAGTCCGGTCACCAGCGACGCCACCACCACGAAGCTCAAGGCTAGGCCCGCGCACTACTTCGTCTCATACGTCATTACATCGAGATCCATTGGGGTCACGTCGGTTTCCTCCCGGGCCGCGAAGCCGGGTTGCAGCGGTGCGGGCCGCCCGTCCAGGAGCGGGCCGAGGGCGTCTGCGTCGGCAATCCGGGAGTCGAGCTTGAACGAGGTGAAGACGAACGGCAAACCGTCCGATCGCAGCGGATCCGGGGTACTCATCACGTGGAAATGCAGGTGTGGCGCATCGGAGTTGCCGGTATTGCCCACCAGGCCGATGAGCTGTCCGGCGGTCAGTTGATCGCCGGGTTTCACCTTGACGGCACCGGTTTTGATGTGTGCGTAGAGCGCATAGTTGCCGTCACCGAGGTCCTGCACGATGTGGTTGCCTGCGTACTCGTCGAGCGCAAGACCGGACCGCGTCTTGCCGGGTATCTGCTCGGCCATCCCATCGACAGCTGCCACCACCGGACCGTCGGCCACCGCGTGGATGTCCGCGCCGAAGTACGGATAGCTTTCCACCTTGGATTTGTCGCCTGTGAACAGCCGGCCGTCGGCACCTAGCTGCACGTAATCGATCGCAAACCGTTCGGCGGCCCACAGCTGTCCGTCGATCGGGTTGAGCGCCATGCGGTGCGCCCCCATGTCGCAACAACCGTTGCCGTCCAGCCATCCCGGTCCGGCTAGCGGCGGCGAGATGACCACGGGCTTGCGGGTTTGCACGGTGACCGGCGCGACGGTTTCGGTCATTGTGGCGGGAAACAGCGGTGGCATCGGCTCCGGTACGGAGATGCCGACCCCGTGCACCAACTGAGGGGGAACGGGGGCATCCTTGTCCAGGAGGACGTCGAGCCATACGACTGCGGATTGTGCCGGTCCCAATTTCGTTGTAGGAGTGGGTGTTCCGATGATTCGTGTCCAGTAGGACAGCCGATCACCGGACAGATTCAGTAGTGTCTGGTTGCCCGCCCTTACCTCCACCGACGTCAACGTCACCTCCTGGGCGAGCACGTTGGTGAGCTTCAGTTCGTAAGCGAGGTGGAACTGGCCGTCTGTGCCGGGTACCGGAATGGGCGCCGCGATGACGTCGGCCACCACTGGGGTCGCGACCGCTGGACCGGCCGCCGGGGTCGGTGCTGGTGAGGCGGCTGACGTGGTCGCCGCCGACGGAGACGGGGTGTTGTCGGGCGGTGCTTCCGACGTCGAGCAGGAGGCCGCGACCACTGTGAGCACGGCGAAAGCCGCTGCGAAAGGTAGAGATCGGCGTTTCACGTGTCTCCTAGGTTTCGGGTTCGTCCGGGAGTTGGGACTCCGCGTCGATGGCGTCGGGGTCGATGTCCTTCTCGGTGCGGAACATGAAGAAGAAAATCACCCAGCCGATCACGGCGATGAAGATCCAGCTGATCAGCCGGTAGATCAGCATGGCGGAAATGGCGGACGCCAGCGTCATGCCGCTGGACACCAGGCCGGGCACCAGCACCGCCTCGACGACCAGCAGCCCGCCGGGCATCAGCGGGATCGACCCGACCGCCCGCGCCGCGGCGTAGGCGACGGTCAGCCCGGCCAGCGAGGGCAAGCCGCCCGCGGCGTAGGCGGCGAACGCCAGGCACGCCACGTCGGCGATCCAGTTGAACAGTGACCAGCTGAACGCGACCGTGAGGTCACGGCGGCCCAGGCTGACCGACTCCAGCTGCTGCAGGTGCTCGCGCCACTTGTCCACGCCCACGTCGGCCGATTTGCCGCGCAGCGAGTTGACCCACGACAGCACCTTGACCCCGATGCCGTCGAGCAGGTCCGGCCGCGACGCCACCGCCTGCGCCAGCAGCAGCAAGGCCACGAAGCCGCCGACCGTAAAGATCAGCGACAGCGGGTTTTTGCTCGCACCGAGCAGGAACGCGCCACCCAAGCCCAACAACGCAAGGCCGACCGCCTGCAGCACGCCCGACATCACCAGCTGCCAGGAGGCCACCACCGGTGATGCGCCCCAAATTCGCTGCTGCCGGTAGATGAACGTGGCCGAAAGAACCGGGCCGCCAGGCATTGTGGTGGACAGCGCATTACCGGCGTAGAAGGCGGCCTCCGAACGCCATTGCTTCACGTGCACGCCGGCCGATTTCAACAGCTCGCGCTGAATCTGGGCGAAGCTGTGCATCGACGCCAGCGCCGCGCCGACCGCCGCCAACACCCACAACCATTTGGCGGTCCACAGGCTGTGCCACGCCTTGGCCAGCTGATCCCAGACCAAGGTCACCTCGACCGCCAGCACCACCACCGCGATGCCGATGATCACCCATCGCAACCACCAGTACTTGCCGCGGGTGGGTCCCTCTTGGCTGCGGGCACTATTCGCCGGCGCGTCGTGGGACACGCCTACAGGGTAGCCGCGCAGGTGTTCGACCGGCCGTTACGCTACCGGCATGGCCGCGGCCGGATCCGGTGACGACCAGGCCGTCCCGCCGGTCATCCGCAAGGCGGCGGCGTGGTCGTGGCGGCTGCTGGCGATTGTCGCTCTGGCGGTCGCGCTGCTCTGGGTGATCCGGCGGCTCGAGATCATCTTCGTGCCGGTCGCTTTGGCACTGATTCTCACCGCGCTGATGATCCCGGCGGTCGACTTCCTGGATCGCCGCGGCGCTCCCCGCGGTGGCGCGGTGGCACTGGTGCTGCTCATCGGTTTCGCGATCGTCGGCGGCATACTGACGTTCGTCGTCAGCCAGTTCGTCACCGGCCTGCCCGGGCTGGTCGAGCAGGTGACGCAGAGCATCGAAACCGCACGCACATGGCTGATCGAAGGTCCGGCTCACCTGAGCAGGGAACAGATCAACAACGCCGGAAACGCGGCCATCGAAGCCCTGCGCAACAATCAGGAGAAATTGACCAGCGGAGCGCTGTCCACCGCGGCCACCGTCACCGAAATCGTAACGGGCGCACTGCTTACGCTGTTCACGCTGATCTTCTTTCTGCACGGCGGGCGCAACATCTGGCAGTACGTCACCAAGATCTTCCCGGCGCATGTCCAGGAGCGGGTGCGCGACGCCGGCCGGGCCGGCTTCCAGTCGCTGATCGGTTATGTGCGCGCGACGTTTCTGGTCGCACTGGTCGACGCGGTCGGGATCGGCACCGGCCTGGCGATCATCGGCGTGCCGCTGGCGCTGCCGTTGGCGTCGTTGGTCTTTCTCGGTGCCTTCATCCCGTTGGTCGGTGCGGTAATCGCCGGATTTCTCGCGGTCGTCGTCGCGCTGATCGCCAAGGGGTTCATCTACGCGCTCATCACCCTTGCCCTGATCATCGCCGTCCAGCAACTGGAGGGCCATGTGCTGCAGCCGCTGGTGATGGGGCGCGCGGTGTCGATCCATCCGCTCGCGGTGGTGCTGGCCATCGCCGCGGGCAGCATCCTGGCCGGCATCGTCGGAGCGCTGCTGGCGGTGCCGACGGTCGCGTTCCTGAACAGCGCGGTGCGCGTCCTGCTGGCCAGGGAGCCCGAGGCCGAACTGGAGGCTCAGGAGGCCGACGAAGGCAGGGTCATCGAGGCCGAGGCCGACGATGTGGAAACCGCGAAGGACTGACTAACGCCGGCGGCCCTCGCGGCGCAACAGGTCCTGGGCGCTGATCCCGCGACGCCGGGCCTCCTCCTCGGCCTCCCGGGTGTTGAGCTTCTCGGTCGCTTCCGGGTCCTGTTGTCGTTGCGTCGGAATGGCGGTCGTCGGGTCGGCAGCGTTGCCCGGCCGGCGGCCGCCGCGGGGCCGCTGCGCCGGAATGGCGGTGGTCGGTTCGGCACCCTTGCGCGGGGCGCGCCGCTGCTCGGGTATGGCACGGGTGGGGTCCGCCGACGGCTGCGGCGGCGGGGTTCCGCGCAATTCGCCCAGCCAGGACTCGATTTCGCGGTCTTCGCGCGCCGGGGGTGCGGGTCGCTGGGCGCGCTGGGTCGCCGCGTTGCGGGCCGCCGCCTTCTTGGCGGTGTTCAGTCGCGTGGTGGGTGGCTCGCCGGTCGGGGACGTGCGCGGAGTGGGAATCCGGGTGGTACCCGCGACCGACGGGCCGTTGGCGCGGGCCGGCGCGGTCTGGATGCGCGTCGTTGCGCCGGGCCGCGAGGAACCCTCGACGGCGGGGTGGGTCGGGTCGTGTGGCGGCATCGGCCGCGGCGGCAGCGGTGCGCCGGCGCCGACCAACGCCTCCTCAGCATCGCGAAGGGCCGGCCTCTTGCGTTCGTCGGGAAGTTCGATCTCGCCAAGGCCGATGCGTTCCTGCATCCGCCGCATCCATTTCGGCGCCCACCAGCAGTCGTCGCCGAGCAGCTTCATCACCGACGGCACCAGGAACATTCGGACCACGGTCGCGTCGAGCAGCAGCGCCGTGACCAACCCGAACGCCAGGTACTTCATCATCACCAGGTCGGAGAACACGAACGCCGCTCCGACGACGACGAGGATCAACGCGGCCGCGGTGATGATCCGGCCGGTCTGTGCGGTGCCGATCCGGATCGCCTCGGCTGTGGACATGCCGCGCGCCCGTGCCTCCACCATGCGGGACACCAGGAACACCTCGTAGTCGGTGGACAACCCATAAATCAACGCAATGATCAACCCGATCACCGGGGCGGTGAGCGGGGTCGCCGTGAAATTCAGCAGATGCGAGCCATGCCCGTCGACGAAGATCCACGTCAGGATGCCCAGCGTCGAGCCCAGCGTCAGCGTGTTCATTACCGCTGCTTTGATCGGCAGCACGAGGGAACCGAACGCCAGGAACATCAGCAGCGTCGTCGTAGAGATCAGGATGACCAGCATCAGGGGCATCTTCGCGAAAAGGCTATGGATCGAGTCCTGTTCCAACGCCGGTGTGCCACCAACCCATACGGTCGCCCCCTTCGGCGGCTGGATCGACCGCAGGTCGGCGATCTTCGTTCCCGCGTCATTGCGGTTCTCGAGCCCGTTCTGCAGCACCGTGACCGTGGGGTCCTTGTTGCCCGCGTCGGTGGCCTGCCGTGTCTGCCACGTCGGTTCGGTGAACCCGCTGACTTGAGACGCCTTGCTAGCGATCTCTTCCACCTGCTGCGGGCTGGCGTCCCGGATGACCAGCGTCAGCTTTTCGGTACGGAAGCCCGGGAAGGTCTTGTCGAAGTCCTCCTGCGCCATGCGAACCGGATTGTCAGGTGGCAAATACTTCTCGCTGAAGCCGCCAAGCGACAACTGACCCAGCGGAATGATCAGCAGGATCAGGACGATGATAATCGGCGCGGCAAACGCGATCGGCCGCTTCATCACGACGTTGACCAGCTTGCCCCAGAAGCCGCTCTCGATCTCCTCGCGGGTTTTGGTCTTCTGCAGCCGCTCGGCGAACCAGGTGATGATGCGACGGGTGAACCCGATGTTGCGCAGCACCGGCACCTTGAGCAATGTGTTCACGCCGAGTGAGTCGACGTGCCGGCCCAGCACGCCAAGGCACGCAGGCAGCACGGTGACCGACAGGATCGCCGCCAACATCACCGCCGCCATGACGGCATAGGTCAACGACTTCAGGAAGCCCTGCGGGAACAGCAGAAGGCCCGCGGCCGCCGCGACGATGATCACCGCCGAGAAGGTCACGGTTCGGCCGGCGGTCATCACGGTGCGCCGCACCGCGGTCTCGGTGTCGTAGCCCTCGGCCAATTCCTCGCGGAACCGGCTCACCACGAACAGGCCGTAGTCGATCGCGATGCCGAGGCCGATCATCGAGACGACCGGTTGGGCGAAGAAATGCACCGGCCCGAACACCGCGAGCAATCGCAGAATGCCGAGTGAGCCTGCGATGGCCAGACCGCCGATCATCACCGGTAAACCGGCCGCGATCACCCCGCCGAACACAAAGAACAGCACCACCGCCACCGCCGGCACGGCGAGCACCTCCATGCGACGCTGATCCTCAGCGATGGTGCCGGTCAGCTCGCTGGCGACCGGCTGTAAACCCGCCAATTCGACATTGCCGTCATCGAGCTTTTTCAGGTCGGGCTCAATTGCCTTGTAGTTGTTGAGGATTTCGTCGTCGTTGTCGCCCTTGAGCGCCACGCTGACGAACGTGCGCTTCATATCGTCCGTGTGCATTTTCTGCACGGTCGGATCGGTGGTGGTCGGGGCGCGCAGCCAGCCGGCCCAGCCGAGCACCTGGTCGGAATGGTCACTTTGGAATTTGTTGAGTTCGTCGACGCGGTCTTTCGACCATTGCGGGTCGTCGACCTTCTTGCCGTCCGGTGCATCCAAGATGGCGACGATGTGGCCGGTCCTGTCGCGGCCGAGCACCTCGTCGGCTAGCACCGATGCCTTCGCCGACTCGCTGCCGTCGTCATAGAAGCCGCTCTGGGTGACGTGCTTGCCCAGGCTCATGCCGAAGACGCCGCCACCCAGGCACAGTGCGACCATCACTCCGATCACAATGAACCGGTAGCGGTAGACCATTCGGCCCCACCAGGCGAACACCTAAGCTCCTAACCAATCTTCTCCGGGCGACCGGCGCATGTTCATTTCAGTTACTCACACGCGCGAGGTCAAAAGCGAGGACAGCGGCCGGAAAGGCTGCAGCCAAGCCCCCTGCTCGGGCAGCGAATCTAGGCCGATTCGCGGGAGCGGCTCCCGGAAAACACCAGGAATGTCTTCCAGGTCGACAAAGACCAAGGTATCCGACGCTAGCGCCCAACTCGCGTGTTCGCGAAATCCGAGTATCTGGACGGGGGTGCCCGCGCGGGCGATGTCCTCCAGCGGCTGGCGGAACGCCTGGCCGTCGGCGGAGGCCACCAGCAGTCCGGCCAGTCCCTCGCTGTGCCGAAGGGCGATGTGGTTCAGCATGTCGCTGTCGACGTCACTGTCTTCGTCGATCTTCGGCTTGGCGAAGACCGCGAAGCCCACGTTACGCAATGCCTCCACCCAAGGTCTAACCACGTCGGCACTGCCAGGGGCGATATTGGTGAACACGGTGGCCTCCGGCTCCAGGGCGACCGGCTCTTGACCGGCGGCCAGCTCGGCGGTGCGGGCCAGCAGCCAGCGGCCCAGGGCGTCGAATCGGGGCCGGTGCGCGGCGGTCGGCCGGCCGCCGAGGATGGAGCCCAGGCCCATGTCCAGGTTGGGTGCGTCCCAGACCAGCAGCACCCTGTTCGTTCCGGGTGCCTCCGTTGATGGCGGCGCCTCGATGATTTCTTCGGTAACGCTCATGGCAGCTTCTCCCAGAGCAGTTCGGCGACGGCGTCGCCGGCATCCTGTGCCTTCGTCTCGTACTTCGTGATCGGCCGCTGCACCGAAATGGGCACGCCGGCGGTGTCGGTGGCGATGCGGCGTAGCCGAGGTTCTGCGTCACCGACCTCGGCGATCTGTTCGGCGTAGCCGGCATGGTCGGTGGCGGCGTGCAGCACGCCGCCGGGCCGCAGCCGGTCGGCGATCAGCGCGACGGTCTCCGGTTGCAGCAGCCGGCGCTTGTGATGGCGCGCCTTGGGCCATGGGTCGGGAAAGAACACCCGGACCCCGGCCAGCGAGTCCGGCCCGAACATGTGCTCGAGCACGTCCACGCCGTCACCGCGGATCAGCCGAATGTTGGTGACTGGATTGGTCGTGGAAGCCCGCTCGATCGCGCTGAGCAGCTGGGCCAGCCCGCGGCGGTACACCTCGACGGCCACCACGTCGATCTGTGGCTCGGCCTGGGCCATTGCCAGCGTTGAGGTGCCGGTGCCGCTGCCGATCTCCAGCACCACCGGCGCGGTCCGGCCGAACCAGGCCGCGGTGTCGAGTAACTCCGCGGGTTCGTCCTGCCGGCGGGCGTGCATGCCGAGTTCCGGCCAGAGCCGGTCCCACGTTCGTTGCTGGCCGCTGGTAAGCGATGACCGCCGGGAACGGAAGCTGGTGACCCGGGGATACAGATGCGAAGCGGTATGGGTGTCGGGTCGGGTCATCGCCGCCTCTCGGACGAGGACGTGCCGGTACCCCAGCGCTGCGCATGCATCCGTCCATGGTCGCGCATCAACCCCAACGGACCCGCATCGTGGTGCAGATTGATACCCAACAGTTGCCTTCGGCTGGTATTCGCCGCCAGGAAAACATCCGCTCGCGCAGGGGCCGCGGAGATGCCACCATTTGCGGTGGGGACCGGAATCAATACCGGAGTGGGGGATAACGAGGGCACACGCGTGAGTGGACCGGCTAAAAGGGAAGGCAACCAGATTTTTGTCAACGAGCTGACACGGTTCGCTGAGCGGACGCGCGATCCGCGGATAACGCCGGTCATTGAATATCTTGCCGATCCGCTACGGGTTGCGGTGCGCGGGCGCGATGGTGTCGGCCGCGGCACGGTTGCGGCCGCCCTGGCCGGAGCCGGGGTGACTGTCAGCGCCGCCGCTGCCGACGCCGACGCTGCCGACGTGCACGTTGTGGTCATCGCCGAAGCCCTTAAGCCCGAGGACCGGGCAATGCTCACCGATGCGGCCGGACCGACGCTCGTCGTGCTCAACAAGGCGGACCTGGCCGGTTTCGGTGCCGGCGGCCCGATCGCCGTGGCCGGCCGGCGCGCCGCCGGGTATCGAGCGCTGACCGGGGTGCCGACCGTGCCGATGGTCGGCCTGCTGGCCGTCGCGGCGCTTGACGACGAGCTGGCGGCCGCGCTGCGCGTCCTCACCACCGAGGCCGCCGACCTGACCTCGACCGACGCGTTTCTGGCGACCGACCACCTGCTGCCCCGCATGGTGCGGGCGCGGCTGCTCGACACGTTGGATCTCTTCGGCATCGCCCACTGCGTGCTCGCGCTGCGGCAGGGCGCCGACCAGGCGTCGCTGCCGACGCTACTGCAGCGACTCAGCCTTCTCGACCGGGTCGTCGCGCAGCTCGCCGCGGCCGGCGCCGAGGTCCGATATCGGCGGGTGTGCTCGGCGGTCGCGCGGCTGCGCACCCTGGCGCCCGGCGGGTCGCCGTCGGTCGCCGAGTTCCTCGCCGGCGACGAGGCCGTCATCGCGGTGATGGCCGCTGCCGTCGACGTGGTGCAGGCGGCCGGGCTGACGGTGGACCCCGACGATCATCCGTCGGCACATCTGCGCCGCGCGGTGCACTGGCAGCGGTACAGCCGCGGGCCGGTGAACCACCTCCATCGCAGCTGCGCCGCCGACATCTCTCGTGGCTCGCTGCGGCTTCTGCGGTGCGCGCAGGCTTCCGCGGTGACGCCATGACCGGGCAGTCCCGCGACGACCCGATCGCCGCGGTTGACGCGCTAGTGGCCCGGGTCGATCCCGGGTTGAGCTCGCCGGGAGTGGAGAGCCGCGACGTCGTGCTGGTGACCGGCCCATGGCTCTCCGGTGCGACCAGCCTCATCACCGCCCTGCGCGATCGGCTGCCCGAGCACGAGTTCGTCGAGGCCTCCGACATCGGCGCGGCGGATGCGCCCGCCGCGGTGCTGTTCGTGGCTTCCGCGGTGGCACCGTTGACCGAATCCGATTGCGCCTTAATCGATCTCGCCGCCCAGCACACCGACATGGTGATCGGCGTGGTGTCGAAGATCGACGTGCACCGCAATTGGCGTGACGTGCTGGCCGACGACCGTGTGATGCTTGCCGCCCATGCAGCGCGCTACCAAGACGTGCCGTGGGTGGGCGTGGCGGCGGCACCCGAGTTCGGCGAACCGAACCTGGACGAGCTCGCCGACGTGCTGCGGTCGCGCGTTGAGGACGTCGATACCAAGCGGCGAAACAGGTTGCGGGCCTGGGAATCCCGCCTGCAAACCGTCATGGCCCGCTATCACAAAGACGGCGAGGGTTCGGACCGTGAGGCGCGGGTGGCCGCGCTGCGCAAGCGCCGCGACGACATCCTGCGTCAGCGCCGGATGTCCAAGTCTGAGCGCACCATCGCACTGCGCAGTCAGATCCAGCAGGCCCGAGTGCAGCTCGCGTACTTCGCGCGAAACCGGTGCACATCCGTGCGATCGGAGCTGCAGGAGGACGCGTCGTCAATGTCGCGGCGCCGGCTGCCGCAGTTCGAGGACTATGTCCGCTCCCGGGCCGGCGAGGTGGTCGACGAGGTCGACCAGGGCATCAGCAGCCACCTGGCCGATGTCGCGACCGAACTCGACCTCACCGCGCCGGAACCCCGGCCGCCGCCCCCGCGGCCGGATGTCGCGGCGCCGGCGCTGAAGTCCCGCCGGCTGGAGACGCGGCTGATGATGGTCCTGGGCGCCGGCTTCGGTCTGGGCGTGGCGCTGGCGGTGAGTCGGTTGTTCGCCGGCCTCGCGCCGGGACTGACCATCGCCGGACTGGCGGTCGGCGGTGTGGTGGGGCTGCTGCTCACGGTGTGGGTGGTCGGTATCCGTGGCCTGCTGAGCGACCGGGCGGTGCTGGATCGCTGGATAGCCGAGGTCACCAGCTCGCTGCAGTCGACGGTGGAGGAGCGGGTGGCCACCCGGGTGCTGGCCGCCGAAGCCGCGCTGACCGCCGACGTGGCCCGACGCGATGAAGGCGACGCCGCCGCCGCCGCAGGTCAGTTCCGGGAGATCGACGCCGAACTGCGCGAACATGCCATCGCGACAGGGCGCGCCGCGGTGCTGCGCGATCGCCGGCTGCCGCCCATGCAGAAGGCGCTGGACACGGTGCGGGCCGAGTTGTCGGGCACCGCCGCCGCCACTTCGACCGATGAAGGCGGATAAACGCCCCGGAAGCGCCCTTCTGAATCGTTCCTGTGAGTGATCGGACATACTCCCGATTTACTACGGGTATCTCACCCACGTTAACCTCTATAACCAGGACGACCGTGACCGCCAGTCGAGAAGTACCAGTGGCGCGACGTGGCCTGCGTCCTGGCAGAGGAAACCTACGCAGGAGATTTTGATGACCGCAGCGACCATCCCAGGTCTGGACACCGCACCGACTAAGCACGAGGGCCTGCTGGCCTGGGTCCAGGAGGTCGCAGAACTCACGCAGCCCGACCGAGTGGTGTTTGCCGACGGCTCCGACGCAGAGGCGGAGCGGCTGAACGCACAGCTGGTCGAGGCCGGCACCTTTGTCCGGCTCGACGACGAGAAGCAGCCGAACTCCTACTTGGCGCTCTCCGATCCGTCCGATGTCGCGCGCGTGGAGTCCCGCACCTTTATTTGTTCTGAACGGGAAATCGACGCAGGCCCGACGAATAACTGGATGGACCCGAACGAAATGCGGTCCACCATGAAGGACCTCTACCGCGGCTGCATGCGCGGCCGGACCATGTGGGTGGTGCCGTTCTGCATGGGCCCGCTCGGCGCCGAGGACCCCAAGCTCGGCGTCGAGATCACCGACTCGGAATATGTGGTGGTGTCCATGCGGACGATGACCCGGATGGGACAGGCCGTGCTGGACAAGATGGGCACCGACGGTTTCTTCGTCAAGGCGCTGCACTCCATCGGTGCGCCGCTGGAGCCGGGTCAGAAGGACGTGCCCTGGCCCTGCAATGACACGAAGTACATCAGCCACTTCCCCGAGACCCGCGAGATCTGGAGCTACGGCTCCGGCTACGGCGGCAACGCGCTGCTGGGCAAGAAGTGCTACGCCCTGCGGATCGCCTCCGCGATGGCCCACGACGAGGGCTGGCTCGCCGAGCACATGCTGATCCTCAAGCTGATCTCGCCGGAGAACAAGGCCTACTTCATCGTGGCGGCGTTCCCGTCGGCGTGCGGGAAGACCAACCTGGCGATGCTGCAGCCGACGATCCCTGGCTGGCGTGCCGAGACCGTCGGCGACGACATCGCCTGGATGCGGTTCGGCAAGGACGGCAGGCTGTACGCGGTCAACCCGGAGTTCGGCTTCTTCGGCGTCGCGCCGGGCACCAACTGGAAGTCAAACCCGAACGCTATGAAGACCATCGCCGGGGGCAACACCGTCTTCACCAATGTCGCGTTGACCGATGATAACGACGTGTGGTGGGAGGGCCTGGAGGGCGAACCCGACCACCTCATCGACTGGAAGGGCAACGACTGGATCCTGCGCGAGACGGAAAGCAAGGCCGCCCATCCCAACTCGCGGTACTGCACCCCGATGTCGCAGTGCCCGACACTTGCGCCCGAGTGGGACGACCCGCAGGGTGTGCCGATCTCTGCGATCCTGTTCGGCGCCCGTCGCAAGACGACGGTGCCGCTGGTGACCCAGGCCAACGACTGGCAGCACGGGGTCTTCATCGGCGCGACGATGGGTAGCGAGCAGACCGCCGCGGCCGAGGGCAAGGTCGGCACCGTGCGCCGCGACCCGATGGCGATGCTTCCGTTCCTCGGCTACAACGTGGGCGACTACTTCGCGCACTGGATCGACATCGGCAAGAACTCGGACGAGTCGAAGATGCCGAAGATCTTCTTCGTCAACTGGTTCCGCCGCGGCGATGACGGCCGCTTCCTGTGGCCGGGCTTCGGCGAGAACAGCCGCGTGCTGAAGTGGATCATCGAACGCATCGAGCACAGGGCCGACGGGCGGAGCACGCCGATCGGTGTCGTGCCCAGCGCCGACGACCTGGACCTCGAAGGCCTAGACGTCGACGCGGCCGATGTGGACGCCGCGCTGGCCGTCAACCCCGACGAGTGGCGCGAGGAGATCCCGCAGATCGAGGAGTGGTTCGAGTTCGTCGGCGAGAAGCTGCCGACTGGCATCAAGGACGAGTTCGACGCGCTCAAGCACCGCCTGGCCGAAGCCGACTGAGTCGCCTTTCTCCGCGAGCGTGCGTGTCTGCACCCGACACGCGGGAATATCTGGGCATTTCGCGCACGCTCGTAGTGCCCGTCGGCGCCTCGACATCGACCTACACTGCCTTGGTGATCGAAGTCCCCGATACGCGGTATGTGAAGTCGGGCAATGTGAACATCGCCTACCAGGTTGTCGGCGACGGACCCTTCGATCTCATTCACGTTCCACCGTTCGTCTCGAACCTCGAGCTGCAATGGGAGGATCCCGCCGAGCGCAGATACTTCGAGCGTCTCGCGTCGTTTAGTCGCCTGATTATGTTCGACAAGCGTGGCACCGGCCTATCCGATCGGGTCGCCGTGGCGACACTCGAGGAACGGATGGATGATCTGCGTACCGTGATGGACGCGGCCGGCTCGCAGCGAGCCGCCGTTTACGGTAGCTCGGAAGGCGGAGCGCTTTCCATCCTTTTCGCCGCGACCTACCCGGAGCGCGTGTCCGCACTCGTGCTGTACGGCGCATATCCGCGCATGGCCTGGGCCCCGGACTATCCGGATGGCGTACCCGAAGAGGAAGCGGCTGATGCCCTGCGACAGATCGAGGAGAAATGGGGCCGGGGG
This sequence comes from Mycobacterium sp., assembly GCF_050701515.1. GTDB lineage: Bacteria > Actinomycetota > Actinomycetes > Mycobacteriales > Mycobacteriaceae > Mycobacterium. The sequence continues at coordinate 23,686 of NZ_JBOGDB010000079.1, forward strand.
CTCGAGGGAGGAATGCCCCTCTACGCCCTCACACCGGATCGGGCCGACGACCCCGTCTTTCGCAAGGCACATGGCCGGTGGGAGCGCCTGTCGGCAAGTCCAGGCGCCGCTGTCGCGATCGCGCAAATGGTCCGTGAGATTGACGTGCGCCACCTCTTGTCGGCGATCCGGGTGCCGACGCTCGTCGTGCACCGGACGGCAGACATGGCGCACGCCGCGGGCAGCCGCTACCTGGGTGCGCACATCCCTGACGCCAAAGTCGTCGAACTGCAGGGCAATGAATACTTTCCGTACGTCGGTGACCAGGATGCGATCCTCGACGAGATCGAGGAGTTCCTCACAGGCGTTCGTCCCGTCCCTGCGCCGGATCGCGCTCTGGCGACGGTGCTCTTCACCGATATCGTTTCTTCGACGGAGCACGCCGCCGCGCTCGGCGACGATGCGTGGACGCGGACATTGGACCGCCACGACGCCCTGGTCGTCCGCGAGGTCGAGCGCCATCGCGGTCAGAGAATCAACACGACGGGTGACGGCATGCTCGCGACCTTCGACGGCCCCGCTCGTGCCGTGCGATGCGCGCAAGCAATCTGCGGGGCAGTGCGGTCGCTGGGCATCGAAGTGCGGGCGGGACTACACACCGGTGAGATCGAGCTCCGCGGTCCCGACATCGGTGGGATCGCCGTGCACATCGGTGCCCGGGTCTCAGCGCTCGCCGGACCGGGCGAGGTTCTGGCGTCCTCCACGGTCAAGGACCTGGTGGCCGGCTCCGGTATTGCGTTCGCCGACCGTGGATCCCATGTGCTCAAGGGGGTGCCCGACGAATGGCGACTATTCGCCGTCGAGAACTGACAGCCGAAGCCGCGCAACCATCGTCATTGGTGCACCTCGGAAACCCCGATCGCCGGAGATGCCATGGCCCTTGACACCCGTCAAGTTGCGGCATCGTAAAGTCGGCGCATGCAGATTCGGGAGCACGCCGAGGCTCATCCCGCCAAGCCCGCCGTCATCCTGCATCCGTCCGGCACGCAGGTCACTTTCGCCGAGCTCGAGGCGAGGGCCAACCGCCTTGCCCATTTCTTTCGCGAGCACGGTCTGCGCGAGGGCGATGCCGTCGCCGTGCTGATGGAGAACAACGAGCACTTCCACATCGTCATGTGGGCGGCGCGCCGCTGCGGCCAGTACTACGTGCCGATCAACACCCACCTGACCGCGACCGAGGTGGCGTACATCATCGATAACAGCAGCGCCGCAGCCATTGTCGGATCGGCAGGACTCCGGAAGACGTGTGAAAACCTTGCCGATCACACGATGCCCGATTTGCGAATCATCGCCGACGACGATCTGGACGGCTGGCACCGCTATCCCGAATGCGTTGCCGATCAGCCGGATACGGCCATCGATGACGAGATCGAGGGCGACCTGCTGCAGTACTCGTCGGGCACAACCGGTCGGCCGAAAGGCATCAAACGCGAGCTGCCGCATGTGCCGCCCGCCGAGGCTCCTGGACTGATGTCGGCACTGGTCGAGTTCTGGATGAACCCCAACGCGATCTATCTGAGCCCGGCGCCGCTCTACCACACCGCGCCGTCGGTCTGGTCGATGAGCGCTCAGGCCGGCGGCATCACCACCGTGGTGATGGAGAAGTTCGACCCCGAGGGCTGTCTCGACGCCATCCAGCGTTATCGAGTCACGCACGGCCAGTTCGTACCGGCGATGTTCACCCGCATGCTGAAATTGCCTGAGTCAGTTCGTAATTCCTACGACGTGTCCAGCTTGCAGCGGGTGATGCACGCGGCGGCGCCGTGCCCGGTCGAGATCAAGAAGCAGATGATGGACTGGTGGGGTCCGATAGTCGATGAGTACTACGCCTCGTCCGAAGCGCACGGGTCGACGCTGATCACGGCCGACGAGTGGTTGGCCCGCCCGGGATCAGTGGGCAGGCCGATGGCCGGCGCGGTGCACATCCTCGATGCGGACGGCAAGGAGTTGTCATCGGGTCAGGCCGGCGAGGTCTACTTCGAGGGCGGCTTCGACTTCGAGTACCTCAACGACCCGGACAAGACCGCCAAGTCACGCGACAAGCACGGCTGGAAAACCGTGGGCGACATCGGCTATCTCGACGAGGATGGCTACCTCTATCTGACCGACCGCCGTCACCACATGATCATCTCCGGCGGGGTGAACATCTACCCCCAGGAGGCGGAGAACATGCTGGTGACCCATCCGAAGGTGATGGACGCGGCGGTGTTCGGCATCCCCGACGACGAGATGGGCCAAGCAGTCAAGGGCGTCGTGCAAACGGTCGATCCGGCCGACGGCACCGAAGAATTCGCGGATGAGCTGCTGGCATGGTTGCGAGACCGCCTGGCGCACTACAAATGTCCGCGCTCGATCTCTTTTGAGGCCCAACTGCCGCGTACCGACACCGGCAAGCTGTACAAGCAGGAGCTGGTGAGCAAGTACTCCTGAGGAGGTGGGTCAGCATCTGGCTCAGGACAACCTCGCTGGCTACCCGCGAATTGTCATCGTGCGCCGACTGCCCGCCGCCACGACGTCAGGTCGCCCCACTCGTCCGGTTCGTCGGGCGGGTGCTCGTCGTACACAACGTAGCTCGCGTCATTTTCGGCGGACCGATGACGACTCATTCCACAAATATGCCACGCCCAGGGGCCTACGGAACCCCTTCGTTATTGACCTTCCCGAGAGCGTGGTGTAGTCCCAATCAAGGACAGCTCGAACCTAGCCATCTCAGCGGGGGAGGCCCTCATGGCCGGCAGTACAGAGACTGAACCAGTTCGAGACGCCGAGGCCTACCCACTGGGGACAAGCCGTCCGCCGCTCGGAGTCGGCGATCTGCCCGAGCCGGAGGAGGTTTTCAAGGTCTCCCGGCTGGGGCCATGGCAGATCATCCAGTTCGTCGTCGGGCCCAGCCTGATCGCCCTGGGCATCTCGATCGGCAGCGGGGAGTGGCTGCTCGGGCCGCAGGCCATCGGCGCGTACGGCTTCGTCGGCGTCGGCTGGGTGATCACGGTGTCCGCGATTCTGCAGACCTTCTACAACGTGGAGGTCTCGCGGTACGTGGTGGCGACCGGGGAGGTCCCGATCGTGGGGTGGGGCCGGGTTCCGCCCGGCTGGAAGTTTTGGATCCCGTTCTCGCTGATCGTCTTCTTCTTCGCGTTCATCTTCGGCGGATGGGCGGCCAGCGCCGGACAGAGCCTGTTCGCGTTGATCGCCGGACGGGTACACGAGGACGACGAGCTCGAGTACACCCGGCTGCTGGCGATCGGCCTGCTGTTCATGGTCTTCCTGATCTGCGTGCTGGCTCGCAAGATCTCTCGTGCGCTCGAGTTGAGCAACTGGATCATCATCGGCGCCCTGCTGGTGGTCCTGATTGTCGTCGATATCGCCATCGTGCCGCCGTCCGTGTGGTGGGAAGGAATCCGCGGCCTGCTCACCCCGGCGGCCCCGCCGGAGGGCATCACCGCGACCACCCTCGGCGGTCTCGCGGGGTTCACCGCCCTCGCTTCCGGCCTGAACTGGTATGCCATGTCCCACTACCGGGACAAGGGTTACGGCATGGGACACCGAGTGGGCTACATCGCCGGGATGCGTGGAGAGCGGCGGGAGCTGCTCGCGGTCGGGGTGACCTTCCGGGACACGCCGGAGAACGCCGCCCTATGGAAGCGCTGGATGCGGCTGTTGCACATCGACCAATGGGTGGTGTTTTTCTGCGGCGCGATGATCGGGATGCTGCTGCCCACGATCCTGATGTCGCACATCGTCGCCACCAGCGGCGAAAAGCCGACGACGGGCAACGTGCCGACGTTCGCGGCCGAGAAGCTGGGCGACCAGTACGGATCGGGCCTGTTCTACGTGATGCTCGTGGTCGGCGTGCTCATTCTGTTCTCCACGCAGCTGGGCATTTTCGAGGCGCTCGTGCGCAACTTCACCGACGCCGCGCACGCGACGAGTCCGCGGTTGCGCCGGCTGCTCGAGGGTGATCCGCGCCGGTTCTACTACCCGTTCATGTTGGTCGTGCTCGTGGTGATCGCCATCATGATCCACCTGGCCACACCTGTGCGGCTGGTGCAGATCTCGGCGAACATGTCGAACCTCGGCGCGCTGATGTTCCCCTTCATGTTGATGTATCTGAACTCGAAGCTGCCCAAACCGGCCCGACCGCGGTTGTGGCACTACGTGATCCTGGTGCTGAACTTCCTGTTCTTCGGGTTCTTCTTCGTCAACTTCGTCTACGAGCTGGTGAGCGGTAGCGCGCTGGTGAAGTTCTGACGTTGTCCGGCCAATCCTCGGGTGGCCCGTACTTCGACGAGCTCGAGGTCGGCCAGGTCTTCGATCGGGCGCCGTCGATGACGTTGACGGCCGGCGCCGCCGCCGTTCACCAATCGATCATCGGCGATCGACTCCGACTGGCGCTGGACGCCGAGCTTGCCCTGGCGGTCACCGGGTCGACCGGTGCGCTGGCGCATCCGGGACTGGTCTGCGATGTCGCGATTGGGCAGAGCACGCTGGTTACCCGGCGGGTTAAGGCCAATCTGTTCTACCGCGGGCTGATGTTCCACCGGTTCCCGGTGATCGGCGACACCGTGTTCACCCGCACCGAGGTGGTCGGCCTGCGGCAGAACGCAGCCAAGGCCGGGCGTGCGCGGACCGGGCTTGCGGCGCTGCGGATGACGACGATTGACCAGATCGGCCGACTGGTGCTCGACTTTCACCGCTGCGCCATGATCCCGCTGCGCGACGGCGCCGCCGACACCGGCCATGCCCACGACATGTCCACAATCGGCACCGACGAAGTGCCGGTACCCGACCCGACCGCCGACTGGGATGCCGACGCGTACCGGGCTAAAGTACCGGGCACGCACTTTGATTCCGGCATCGCCGGCTCGCTGTTGCACAGCACCGCCGACGTAGTCAGCAGCGCCCCCGAACTGGCTCGGCTCACCTTGAACATCGCAGCGGTACACCATGACTCGCGTGTTGGCGGCCAACGCCTCGTCTACGGCGGACACACCATCGGACTCGCGCTCGCGCAGGCCAACCGTCTGCTACCGAACCTGGTCACGGTGTTGGGCTGGGACTCGTGCGATCACATCGGACCGGTGCACGAGGGCGAAACCCTCTACAGCGAACTGCATGTCGACGGTGCCGTGCCACTGCCCGACGGTCGCGGCGGGGTGCTGAAATTGCGGTCGTTGGTGTTTGCGGCCGGTGAGGGGGCCGAGGACCGGCAAGTGCTGGACTGGAGATTCACAGCGCTGCAGTTTTAGTCCGCTGCCGCGGCGAACGCCCGCCGAAGGGCCAAGCACTGGCTGTTGAAAAACGTCTGCGACACTTCGGCTTTCGGCACGAGGAGGTCGAAGACGTGGAAAGCGCCGTCGACCACTTCGACGGAACAGGGCACACCAGCCGCCTTCAGCCGCTCGGCGTAGGCCAGGTCCTCGTCGTGAAAGAGGTCGCGCGTGCCGACACCAATCCAGGCGGGCGGCAACCCTGCCAGATCATCGCGGCGTGCCGGAACCGCGACGGCCGGGTCGGCGTCGCCGAGGTAGGCCGACCAGCCAAACCGATTGCTGTTGAGGCTCCACAGGCGGTGGCCCGACGTGTCCATCCCGGACCTGTCCGAGGTTCGGTCGTCCAGCATGGGATAGGCCAGCACCTGCAGGACCGGCGTAATGTCGCCACGGTCGCGAGCCCAGAAGGCCAGCGCCGCCGTCAGACCGCCGCCCCCGCTGCCGCCGCCGATCGCGACGCGCTCCGATTCGACCGTCGGCAGTCCGGCCAGCCACGTCAGCACCGAATAGCAGTCCTCCAACGCCGCGGGGTAGGGATGTTCGGGTGCCAGCCGGTAGTCCAGCGCGGCGACGGTGATTCCGAGCGTGCGGGCGAACCTGCGACACAGCGCGTCGTCCTGACGAGCGGAACCCATGATGTATCCGCCGCCGTGAATCCACAGCATGGCGGGCGCAGGCGTGCGCACGCCGGCGGGCCGGTGCAGCCGGATGTCGATTCCCGACGGCAACGTGAGAGTCTCGACACCCGCGCCCTGACCACGGGCCGCAAGATCGGCCAGCATGCGGACGAGCGGCAGGGTCGAGCGTCGGATGGGTTCGCGCGGGAGGAACCGTGCGATGCGGCGCAGCTCGGGATGAAAGTCGGTGCTCGGCACTCGACCAGTATTACGTCAGGGGCAGCAGCTCGGATCAAGGACCGTGCACAGAGCAACGAGTGCGTCGCGACGAGGTCGGTGGTAGACGTTCATGCCGCGGCGCTCCGAGTCGACAAGGCCGGCGCGGCGGAGCTGGCTGAGGTGATGGCTGACCGTTGATTCGGACAGTTCGACGGCTTCTGCCAGGTCACGGCTGCACTCCTCGCCCCCGCTGAACAGCAGCGACATCAGCTTGACCCGGGCGGGATCGGCCAGTGCCTTGAGCCGTAGCGCCACTTCCAGCGCGGCGTCGTCGTCGATTGGGCCGGCAGCGACGGGCGCGCAGCACACCGGCGCGGACATGTCGACGAGGGGCAGTGCCTTGGGCATACCAGAATTCTGCCAGAGATGTTGACATATATCAAAAAGGTGCGCATACTCGGGACCGCAATAGTTCGATATATGTCACACAGGTATGGAGGTTCCATCATGTCCCGCGTCCAGCTCGCCCTTAACGTCGACGACCTCGACGAGGCGGTCGCGTTCTATTCAAAGCTGTTCAATGCGCAGCCCGCGAAGGTCAAGTCCGGCTACGCCAACTTCGCCATCGCCGAACCCCCGCTGAAGCTGGTCCTGATCGAGAATCCCGGTCGCGGCGCCAGCCTCAACCACCTGGGCGTGGAAGTGGAGTCCAGTGACGAGGTGCATGAGGAGATCGCAAGGCTGTCGGGAGAGGGCCTGTTCACCGATGAGGAGATCGGCACCACGTGTTGCTTTGCCAAGCAGGACAAGGTCTGGGTGACCGGCCCCGCCGGCGAGAAGTGGGAGGTCTACACGGTGCTTGCGGACTCGGAAACCTTCGGCAACAGCCCCCAGCATCCCGACCCGGACGCCGAAGGTGCTGCCTGCTGCGGCGGTGCTCGCGACGAGAAGGCCACCGCCGAGGCCGCGTGCTGCTGACAGCCTGTTGCGGTCTGATTCGATATCCGTCAATATTGATGAATGTCGAAATCAGAGCTGCGGCTGACTGACGGCTGCGAGTTCGCACCCCTGGTGCGCGAACCCCTGTCGGATGAGGCGGCCGCCGAGCTGGCCACTACGCTCAAGGCGCTATCGGATCCGGTCCGGCTGCGGCTGCTCAGCGTGGTGGCCAGCCACACCGGCGGAGAGGCGTGTGTCTGCGACATCTCGGCGGGGATCGAGGTCAGCCAACCCACCATTTCGCATCACTTGAAGGTGCTGCGCACTGCTGGCCTCCTGGACAGTGAACGACGCGGCTCCTGGGTGTACTACCGCGTGATTCCTCAAGCTCTGGAACAGCTTTCGCAGCTTCTCGGGATCGGCAGTTTGGTGAGTCGACGTTGAGCACGGCGCCGCTACAGCGCCGGCTGTTGGCCGAGTTCGCCGGCACCGCCCTGCTGGTCGCCATTGTTGTCGGGTCCGGCATTGCTGCACAGCAACTGTCACCAGAGGATGTGGGATTGCAGCTGCTGGAGAACTCGATCGCGACTGCCCTTGGGTTGGCGGTGTTGATCCTGATGTTCGGGCCGATATCCGGAGCACACTTCAATCCCGTTGTGACGGGGGCGGACTGGCTGTTGGGCCGTAGCACCGGCACCGGTATCAGCACCAGGCATGTGGCCGCCTACTCGGTCGCCCAGATCGCCGGTGGCATTACCGGCGCCGCATTGGCCAACGCCATGTTCGACCGGCGGATCATCGAGATCGCCACCACGGAGCGGATGAGCGTGGGCCGTCTGATCGGTGAAGTGGTGGCGACCGCCGGGCTGGTCGCGCTGATCTTCGCACTTGCGCGCACTGGCCGCGCGGGGACGGCGGCGGCCGCGGTCGGTGCGTACATCGGAGCGGCGTACTGGTTCACCAGCTCGACGTCCTTCGCCAATCCCGCGGTGACGATCGGCCGCGTGTTCTCCGACACCTTCGCCGGCATATCCCCAACCTCCGCCCCGGGATTCATCGCCGCGCAGATCGTTGGCGGGCTGATCGGACTGGCACTCGTTGTGGCGCTCTACCCTGATGCCGCGCGCACAGCGGATGACGTCGTCGTTCCGCATTCACCGACCACCGATCGGCTACGGAGTTGGAGATGAGCGAAACGCCGACGAGACCGTCCGTGCTGTTCATGTGCACCCACAACGCGGGCCGCTCGCAGATGGCGATCGGTTTCTTCACCAACCTCGCAGGAGATCGCGCTGTCGCCTGGTCGGGTGGATCCGAACCCGCCGGCGAGATCAACCCCTCGGCAGTCTCGGCGATGGCCGAGGTCGGCATCGACATCACCGGTGAGTACCCCAAGCCGTGGACCGAAGAGATTATCAGGGCGGCCGACGTGGTTGTCGCGATGGGGTGCGACGACGCCTGCCCGATATTCCCCGGAAAGCGTTACGAGAACTGGGAATTGCCGGACCCCGCGGGTCAGAGCCTTGAGGCCGTTCGCCCCATCCGCGACGACATTGAACGGCGTGTCCGGCGACTGCTCGCCGAGCTGAACGTTGATGCGCGTTCCTAGGCCGCCGCGATCTACTCAACCTCTATCCAGCCTTGGTGTCGGCGGTCACTTCAGCAGCGGGTCACGCGGCAAGCCGAGAATGCGTTCGGCGATGGAGTTGCGGGTGATCTCCGAGGTTCCACCGGCGATCGTCATCGCCCTGCTACCCAGGTAACTGCGGATCAACTTCTGGTTCTGTCCGACGACGGCCGTCGACCCCGCCAGCGCGAGGCCCAACTCGGTGAGGTGCTGGCCGGATTCGGCGACCAGCAGCTTGGTCACATTGCCCTCCGGCCCAGGCTCGGCGCCCGCAATGGCGCGGCTGGCCCGGCGCAGGTTGAGCAGCCGCAACGTGTGTATTTCGGCGATCACCTCACCCGCTCGCCGCATGTGGTTGGCCGCCACATCGGCGGGGACGCTGTCGAGCAGCTTGACGAGATCGTCCGCGTTGAACCCGGGCGCGCCGCCCGACCCGCCGCCGATCGAGATCCGCTCGTTGCCGAGAGTGGCCCTGGCCACCAGCCAGCCCTTGTTCACATCGCCCACCACATCCTCATCCGGCACGAAGACGTCGTCGAAGAAGACCTCGTTGAAGTGGGCGTCGCCGGTGATCCCGCGCAGCGGATTGATAGTCACGCCAGGGGCGTTCATGTCGATCGCCATCATGGTGACGCCGGCGTGCTTGGGAGCGTCCGGGTCGGTGCGCACCGTGGCCAGCCCCCACTGACACTGGTGGGCGAGGCTGGTCCACACCTTCTGCCCGGTGACCCGCCAGCCGCCGTCGACCTTCTTGGCCGCCGTGCGCACCGCGGCGGCGTCGGAGCCGGCGCCCGGCTCGGAGAACAGCTGGCACCACATCACCTGGCCCCGCAGCACGGGTTCAACCC
>NZ_JBOGDB010000080.1:0-8562 GCF_050701515.1 Mycobacterium sp.
CGATCACGCCGCGCTGTTCGGCCTGCCCCGCCAGCCCGCGGTCTACCCGACGGCATCCGGCCTGGTGCGGGTCGTCGACTGGACGGCGCCGCCACGGCCGCTGATCCCGCTGTACCTGCGCCGCCCCGACGCCAAACCGCGCGCCGCCGAGCAACCGGCGGTGACGCCATGACCGTCACCTACACCGGCCTGAAACCGAGCGACGCCACGCGGTGCGCCGAACTGGAGGCGCAGCTGTTCGACGGAGACGACCCGTGGCCGGCAGAGGCGTTCCTGCGTGAAATCCACGCCAAGCACAACCACTACGTCGCCGCACGGAGCCGCTCGGCCGGCGACATCGGGTCTGAGCCGGACGACAAGCTCGTCGGGTACGGCGGCATTTCGCGGCTCGGGCGGAAGCCGCCCTACGAATACGAAATCCACACCGTCGGTGTCGATCCCGCCTATCACGGTCAGGGCATCGGACGCGAACTGCTGGCGCGGCTGCTGGACTACGCCGCCGGAGGCACGGTCTACCTCGAGGTGCGGACGGACAACGCGGCCGCGATCGGACTGTACGAGAACGCGGGCTTCGTGAACATCGGACTGCGCAAGCGGTACTACCGGGTCAGCCGCGCGGACGCCTACACGATGCGGCTTTCGCCCCAAGGGAATCCGTCATGACGACCATCCTCGCCATCGAGAGCTCCTGCGACGAGACCGGTGTCGGCATCGCCGACCTGTCCTCCGACGGCGCGGTGACATTGCTGGCCGACGAGGTGGCGTCCAGCGTCGACGAACACGCCCGGTTCGGCGGGGTGGTGCCCGAGATCGCGTCGCGAGCGCACCTGGAGGCGTTGGGGCCCACCGTGCGCCGGGCCCTGGACGCGGCCGGCATCGCCAAGCCGGACATCGTCGCGGCCACCATCGGTCCCGGTCTGGCCGGCGCGCTGTTGGTGGGAGTCGCTGCGGCCAAGGCCTTTTCGGTCGCCTGGCAGGTGCCGTTCTACGCCGTCAATCACCTGGGCGGCCATCTCGCCGCCGACGTGTTCGAGCACGGCCCGTTGCCGGAATGCGTTGGCCTGCTGGTCTCCGGCGGCCACACCAACCTGCTGCATGTCCGATCGCTGGGTGAGCCGATCGTCGAACTCGGCAGCACCGTGGACGACGCCGCGGGGGAGGCCTACGACAAGGTTGCGCGGCTGTTGGGGCTCGGCTATCCCGGCGGCAAGGTGCTCGACGACCTGGCCCGTGAGGGGGACCGCGAGGCCATTGTGTTCCCGCGCGGGATGACCGGCCCGCGCGACGACCCCTATGCGTTCAGCTTCTCCGGGCTCAAGACCGCCGTTGCCCGTTACGTGGAGCGCAACCCGACCGCGCCGCCGGCCGATGTCGCCGCCGGGTTCCAGGAGGCGGTCGCTGACGTGTTGACGGCGAAGGCCGTCCGGGCCGCCACCGAGCTCGGTGTGTCGACGCTGCTGGTCGCCGGTGGCGTGGCGGCGAATTCGCGGCTGCGCGAACTGGCCGAGGAGCGGTGCGCGGCCAACGGGCTGACGCTGCGGATCCCGCGGCCCCGGCTGTGCACCGACAACGGCGCGATGATCGCGTCGTTCGCCGCACACCTGGTGGGCGCGGGCGCGGCGCCGTCAGCGCTGGACGTCGCCAGCGACCCGGGTCTGCCGGTGGTGAAAGGCCAAGTGGCATGAGCAGCGAGCGAGTAGCCGCAGGCGGATCGCGCATTGACCCAGTGGAAGACCGGCTGGCGATCACCGAGTTGCTGTACCGCTACGCCGAGCTTATCGATGCCGGCGACTTCGACGGCGTCGGGCGGCTGCTGGCCCGCTCGACGTTCGCGGGCACCCGCTCGCAATCGACATCGGGCGCCGAGAACATCGCCAAGCTGTTCGCGATGACCACCCGGCGCTACCCCGATCACGGCAACACGCCACGCACCCGCCATCTGGTGCTGAACCCCGTCGTCGAGTTGAGCGGCGACGGCACGGCCACCGCCCGGTCCACGTTCTGCGTCGTGCAGGCCACCGAGACCGTGCCGCTGCAGCCGATCGTGGTCGGCCGCTACTTCGACACCTTCGGCCGCGACGAAACCGGCTGGTACTTCACCGCCCGGCAGGTCGACGTCGAGATGATCGGCGATGTGTCGGCCCATCTCATGATCGATCCGCGCAATTTCGATCGGTAGTGCGCAAGACTGCTGCCGTGCACTACGACCTCCGCCTGCGACCCGCGCAGCCTGCGACACCGGCACCGGATGCGTTCCCGATCCATCGTCGGGAGGTACCGCCGAGCGACGGGCGCGACGGGTTGTCGCTCGCGTTCGTGCACGAAGGCGTCGGGGGATATCCGTTGTTGCTGCTGCACGGATACCCCGAGACGAAACGCATCTGGTGGCGCAACATCACCGCGCTGGCGCAGGCCGGCTACGAAGTGATCGCGCCCGATTCGCGCGGCTACGGTGACTCGGACACCTCAGCCGCGGACGTGTACGACCTGGCGGCGTGGAGCCGGGACTTTTACCTGCTCGTCCACGACGTGCTCGGCCACCAGCGTTGTGGCGTGATCGGTGGCGATCTGGGTGGCGCCATAGCGGTCGACCTCCTACATCGCTATCCGGGGTTCGTCGAGAAGCTCGTGTTTTTCGACTCCGTGCCGCCGTTCGTCTTCGACGACTTCGCCGCGGCAGGCATCGACGTGTCGTCAATGCGCGCACTCGGCGACGGGCCAACGGGTGACTACCGCTACCGGCAGGGCGTGACGCCGGACGAGCTCGCCAAGGATCTCGACACGCCGGCCAGGCGCCGCCGGTACATCGCCGAGTTTTACGGACACCGGTTGTGGGCGTCGCCGGGCACGTTCACCGCGGCGGACGTCGACTTCATGACCGAACCCTTCTCCTCCGAGGAGCGGATGCGCGGGGGCTGGGCCGCCTATCAGCTCCTACACGGCCGACCGGTGAGCGAGCCGCCGCTCGTTGACCGCAAGGTCGACGTTCCGACGTTGATCCTGTACGGCATGGACGACCAGGTGATCGGCCCCGACTTCCTGCCCACCTGCGAGGTGGCCTTCACCAACCGCACCGGGCCCGTCGTGCTTCCGGGCGCCGGTCACTTCCTCCAGTGGGAGCGCGCCGACCTGTTCAATCCCCTGGTCATCGCGTTCTTCGGCGACCTGCGCGTTCGCCACGAGCGATAGGCATGGGGCGACCTTGAGTGCTAGCACTCTCATGTATAGAGTGCTAGGTGGCAGGCGGCCAGGCCCTCTCCCGGCACCCGCGACGACGGCGCGAGGGCACGGACGCATGCCGAACACCTGTTAATGCTGTCAAGTCAGTAGGTCCGGGGAGTTTCCCCGGATCGACACCCGAACTAGTGGAGGGCTCCATCGTGGCGAGCGTGAACATCAAGCCACTCGAGGACAAGATCCTCGTACAGGCCAACGAGGCCGAAACCACGACCGCGTCCGGTCTGGTAATTCCCGACACCGCCAAGGAGAAGCCGCAGGAAGGCACCGTCGTCGCAGTCGGCCCCGGCCGGTGGGACGAGGACGGTGACAAGCGGATCCCGCTGGACGTGTCGGAAGGTGACGTCGTCATCTACAGCAAGTACGGCGGCACCGAGATCAAGTACAACAACGAGGAGTACCTGATCCTGTCCGCGCGCGACGTGCTGGCCATCGTCAACAAGTAAACCGACGAGCGTGACCGCCCCGGCGATCCCCGCGTGACAGCGGTGGGTTCCCGGGGCGGCATGCGTAGCAAGGACGGACACGCACTATGGCAAAACTTATTGAGTTCAACGAAACGGCGCGTCGCGCATTGGAAGCCGGCGTCGACAAGCTCGCCGACGCGGTACGGGTGACGCTGGGACCGCGCGGCCGGCACGTGGTGCTGGCCAAGGCGTTCGGCGGGCCGACGGTGACCAACGACGGTGTCACCGTGGCCCGTGAGATCGACCTGGAAGACCCGTTCGAGAACCTGGGCGCCCAGCTGGTGAAGTCGGTGGCCACCAAGACCAACGACGTCGCCGGCGACGGCACCACCACCGCAACCGTGCTGGCGCAGGCGCTGATCAAGGCCGGGCTGCGCAACGTCGCCGCCGGGTCCAATCCGATGGCGCTCGGGGCGGGCATCGGCAAGGCCGCCGACGCGGTGTCCGAGGCGCTGCTCGCGGCTGCCACCCCGGTGACCGACAAGACCGGCATCGCGCAGGTGGCCACCGTTTCCTCGCGCGACGAGCAGATCGGCGAGCTGGTCGGTGAGGCGATGACCAAGGTCGGCCACGACGGCGTGGTCAGTGTCGAGGAGTCGTCGACGCTGAGCACCGAGCTGGAGATCACCGACGGCGTCGGCTTCGACAAGGGCTTCATCTCGGCGTACTTCATGACCGACTTCGACGCCCAAGAGGCGATTCTCGAGGACGTGCTGGTGCTATTGCACCGCGAGAAGATCAGCTCGTTACCCGACCTGCTTCCGCTGCTGGAGAAGGTCGCCGAAGCGGGCAAGCCGCTCCTGATCGTCGCCGAGGATGTCGAGGGCGAAGCGCTTTCGACGTTGGTGGTCAACGCGATTCGCAAGACGCTGAAGGCCGTCGCGGTCAAGGCGCCGTTCTTCGGGGATCGCCGCAAGGCCTTCCTGGAGGACCTCGCCGTGGTGGCCGGCGCCCAGGTGGTCAACCCCGACGTCGGCCTGGTGCTGCGCGAGGTGGGCCTCGACGTGCTGGGATCGGCGCGGCGCGTCGTGGTCAGCAAGGACAGCACCGTCATCGTCGACGGCGGCGGCTCGCAGGAGGCCATCGAGGCACGCACGGCACAGCTGCGCGCGGAGATCGAGTCCACCGATTCCGACTGGGACCGCGAGAAACTCGAGGAGCGGCTGGCCAAGCTGTCCGGCGGCGTTGCCGTCATCAAGGTCGGCGCGGCCACCGAGACCGCGCTGAAGCAGCGCAAGGAGAGCGTCGAGGACGCGGTCGCTGCGGCCAAGGCCGCGGTCGAGGAGGGCATCGTCACGGGCGGCGGCGTCGCGCTGTTGCACGCCCGTTCGGCGCTGTCGTCGCTGCGGGATTCCGTGACCGGCGACGAGGCGGTCGGTGTCGACGTGTTCTCGGAGGCACTTTCCACACCGCTGTACTGGATCGCGGCCAACGCCGGCCTGGACGGATCGGTCGTGGTCAACAAGGTCAATGGGCTGCCCGCCGGGCATGGCTTCAACGCCGCGACGCTGTCCTACGGCGACCTGGTGGCCGACGGTGTGGTCGATCCGGTCAAGGTCACCCGCTCGGCGGTGCTCAACGCCGCGTCGGTGGCCCGGATGGTGCTCACCACCGAGACGGCGGTTGTGGAAAAACCCGCCGAGGAGGAGGAGCACGCCGGTCACCATCACGGCCACACTCACTAAGTCTGGCGAGCAGACGGAAATGCCCCCGACACGCGAGTGTTCGGGGGCGTTTCCGTCTTCTCACGCTTAAGAGGCGCGGCGGATACCCCGCTTCAGCAACAGTTCACGCTCCGCTTCCGACAAGCCGCCCCAGATGCCGTAGGGCTCGCCGACGGCAAGCGCGTGCGAGCGGCACTGGGCGATCACCGGGCAGCGCCGGCACATCTCTTTGGCGCGCATCTCTCGCTGTGCGCGGGCGCGTCCGCGTTCGCCGTCGGGGTGGAAGAACACTGACGAATCGACCCCTCGGCACACGCCGTGCATCTGCCAGTCCCAGATATCGGCGTTGGGTCCGGGTAGCTCTTGCGGCTGTAGCATTGGAAAACCCCTCTCTGCGCACCGATTTGGAAACCGCCGGTGCGTGAGTTGTGGAACCGATCCGAGCACATGTCGCCGATGACTACTCGTGTACACAAAAGTATGGGTGCTCAGGAAAATCCGTCAATAGCCCCAACATGTGCTCAACGACATATCCGCAGGCCCAGAATTTACTTCATGTTCATCGTTGGGCCCCTTGTGCAACGACAACGGTGACCAACGACGGCCGGTGGCAGCTGACGGTTGGTGTTCGCGCAGTTCGCATTGAGTTGTTTCAGTTTTGCGCTTGACATGGATTTAACGCCCGCACCACAAACTATTAACGAATGTGATTTGGCCGCAGACAATTACCCGTGCCCACCGGTACCGGGAACAGCACGCGGCATTGATAGCGTCGGCGGCTGATGACCCTGACCGGCGGCGCGCCGACCGCGACGGCAACCGTGCTCACGAATGCCGCCTTCGGCGACGACCCCGGGCACTGGCCGCTACCCGCGGCCGGCACGCTCGGCGAACTATGGCTGCGTGCGGTCGTCGCCGGCGGGCAGGGTCGCTACGGCAGCGCCGATGCCGACCTCGCCCACCTCCGGCGCGCCCAGCGCGTCGGTCCATTGGCGTCCCTGGCGCACAGCACGCAGGCATCGTTCCTGCGCCAGCTCGGCTGGCACGAGAAGGCCCGCGGCTGGGACGGCCGGGCCCTGGCGGTGGCGGGAACCGATCGGGAAGCGCGCGTCGACGCCATGATCGGTCTGGCCGCCGACGCAGTCGGTGTCGGCCGGTTCGCTGCCTCCGCGCGGGCGCTCGAGCGGGCCAGCGATTTGCTCGAAGGCGCCCCGGCGCGGCAGGCGGTGCGGCTGGCGTGGGTGACGGCCGAACTGGCGATGTCCACCGGCGACGGTGCTGCCGCGGTCGCACACGCCGAGGCCGCCGTCGGCTGGGCGGCGGGATTAGGTTCGGCGCGCCACGCGGAGAAGTCCGATGTCGTACTGGCCGCCGCCCTGTGCAGCGCCGGGCAGCTGGACCGGTCGCGCACCGTTGCCGAGGCAGCCTTGGACACCACGCGGCGGCTGGGAATCATCCCACTGAGCTGGGCGTTGGCTTGCTTGATGGTCGATATCGGCAGCACTGTGCACTCCGTGCAACAGGTGGAGAGCATTCGTGACGACTGCGCCGATACCCTGCGGCGCAGGGGCGGCGTGTTGTTGGATCGCTGAACTCGGTCGCACCGATTCGATCGTTAATGTTTAGTGACACCCCTGTCGCCATTAGTCCCACCCGTAACGCTGGAGAGAGCTTTACCGATGACAATTTCGGGAGAACGTCTCGATGCTGTCGTTGCTGAAGCCGTGGCGGGCAACCGGGACGCGCTTCGGGAGGTGCTGGAGACCATACGTCCGATCGTTGTCCGCTACTGCCGGGCACGAGTTGGGACGGCCGAACGAAGTGGTCTCTCGGCAGATGACGTAGCTCAGGAGGTGTGCTTGGCCGCCATCACGGCGCTGCCGCGCTACAAGGATCAGGGACGACCGTTCCTGGCCTTTGTGTACGGCATTGCCGCGCACAAGGTAGCCGACGCTCATCGCGCGGCCGCCAGGAACCGCTCCGACCCGACGGATGTCGTGCCGGAACGGTTCTCCGTGGAGGCCAACCCCGAACAACTCGCCATCGAGAGCGAATCAGCGGCCCGGATGAAAAAGCTGCTGGAAGTGCTGCCGGAGAAGCAGCGGGAAATCCTGATCTTGCGCATCGTCGTCGGCATGAGTGCCGAGGAGACCGCCGAGGCGGTCGGCAGTACGGCCGGCGCGGTTCGGGTCGCCCAGCATCGCGCGCTTGCCCGGCTGAAGGCGGAGATCATCGCGACGGGGCACGACCATGCCTGATTTCAGTCGCTGGGGCGCGAACGGGGGCGACCCGTCGCTGAACGCCATCGCCCGCACCGACCGGTTCCTCGATGCGCTGGCCTCCGAGCAGCCGGTGTATTCGACCGATCCGGCCGACGCCGAGCTGGCCAATCTGATGAGCGGTTGGCGCGACGAGGTGCGCCTGCCAGCCGCCGCGGGCGTGGCGACGCAGGGCGACGCCGTGATGGCACTGCGGCGCGGGCTTGCCGGGCGCCAGCGGGCCCGGATGTCGATGGCCGTGGTCGGCGCGGTCGCCGCCGCGCTGTTGTGTCTCGGCGGTTTCGGTGCGGTCGTCTACGGCGCCGGTCCCGGCGATGCGCTCTATGGCTTGCGCACCATGCTGTTCGGTGAGCAGCAGGCCACCCGTGACGACCAGGTGGCGCTCGCGGCCCAGACGCAGATGCAAGAGGTCCAGCAGCTGATCGATCAGGGCCAGTGGTCGGAGGCTCAGGTCAAGCTCGACTCGATCACCACCACCGTTCAGACCGTCGAGGACACCCAGCGCAAGCAGGAGCTGCAGGACCAGTGGAATCGGTTGTCGGTGAAGGTCGAAAACCGCGACCCGAACGCCACGCTGCCGCCGGCACCGGTCGCACCACCGCCGGGAGTTCCGGGACCTGCGGTCATCGAGCCGCTGCCCCCGCTGCCCCCGCTGCCGGTGGAGCCACCCAAGCTCCCGCTGCTTCCGCTGCCGGTGGAGCCACCGAAGTTCCCGCTGCCTCCGCTGCCGGTGGAGCCGCCGAAGTTCCCGCTGCCGGTGGAGCCACCGAAGCCCGCACCCGAGGAACCAAAGCCTGTTCCGCTACCCAAGCCCGCTCCGGAGGAGCCTGCGCCGAAGCCCGAGCCGGAGGAACCGAAACCCGCGCCGGCACCGAAGCCTGCGCCGGAGGAGCCGAAGCCCGCGCCTGCGCCGGA
>NZ_JBOGDB010000081.1:0-3918 GCF_050701515.1 Mycobacterium sp.
GGTCGCGACCGGGCAGCCGCGGCGGCGACCGGCGCGTGAGAAGCCGGTGCGAGATCTTTGGTAATCTGCACGTCGGCCCGACATCACGTGCGGCGGGTTCGCCCGCAGCTTGCCTGGCCGAAAAATGGCCTGTGACCAGCGGTTACGGGCAGCCAATGGGGTATGGTGTAATTGGCAACACAGCTGATTCTGGTTCAGCCATTCTAGGTTCGAGTCCTGGTACCCCAGCCATTCCGGTGATTATGTCGGCATTCCGTCCTGGGCTATGCTGACTGTCCGGAAAAGTTCAGGCCCCCGTCGTCTAGCGGCCTAGGACGCCGCCCTCTCACGGCGGTAGCGTGGGTTCGAATCCCATCGGGGGTACCACATCTCGTCACAGCCGGCGAGTCAGCGCGTCGGCCGCAGCCAGTAGATCCGCTGCCCATCGGGCACCCGGTCGACGGCCCATCCGATCGATCGGTCCGGATACCGACACCGCGGCGATCACGGTGCCGCGTCCGTCGCGGACTGGCGCGGAGACACTGGCCACTCCGGGCTCGCGCTCCGCGACGCTTTGCGCCCAACCGCGCTTGCGCACCTCGGCCAGGGCACGGTCGGTGAACTTAGCCGCGGGCAGCACGGCTTGCTGCGTCGAGGCATCGCTGTATGCCAGTAGGACCTTCGCCCCCGAACCGGCGGTCATCGGCAGCTGTGCGCCCACCGGCACCGTATCTCGAAGCCCGGCAGGCGGTTCCAGCGCGGCCACGCAAATCCGCGACGTCCCTTCGCGACGGTAGAGCTGCACGCTCTCGCCGGTGATCTCCCGCAGCCTCGGCAGCACGGCCGCGCCCGCCGCCAGCAGCGGGTCGTTGACCTGGCCGGCCAACTCGAAAAAAGCCGGACCAAGCCGCCAGCGGCCCGCACCGTCGCGGGCGAGGAGCCGGTGAACTTCCAGGCCCGCGGCAAGCCGGTGCGCGGTGGCCCGCGGCAGGCCGGTCCGTTCGCAGAGTTCGGCCAGCCCGCACGATGACTCGGCAACCGTGTGCAGCACACCCACCGCTTTGTCCAGCACGCCGATGCCGCTATTCTGTCTCACAGAGAGATACTAACGTCCCAGATTGTGAGATAGTCAAGTATGACCACCGTAGCGGGGCCGCGCACCATGGCCGAGAAGGTATGGGATGACCATGTCGTCGCCGCCGGCGGCGGAATCGGGGCAGCCCGGGAGCCCGACCTCATCTACATCGACCTGCATCTCGTGCATGAGGTCACCAGCCCGCAGGCATTCGACGGGCTGCGGCTGGCCGGCCGCAGCGTCCGGCGGCCGGATTTGACGATCGCCACCGAGGACCACAACGTGCCGACGATCGACATCGACAAACCGATCGCCGACCCGGTATCGCGCACTCAGGTCGAGACGCTGCGGCGCAACTGCGAGGAGTTCGGTATCCGACTGCACCCGATGGGCGACCTCGAGCAAGGCATCGTGCACATCATCGGACCGCAACTCGGCCTGACCCAGCCCGGCATGACGATCGTCTGCGGCGACAGCCACACTTCCACGCATGGCGCGTTCGGTGCGCTCGCGATGGGCATCGGCACATCGGAGGTCGAGCATGTGCTGGCGACCCAGACATTGCCGCTGCGACCGTTCAGAACAATGGCGGTAAACGTTGACGGTCGGCTGCCGGTTGGAGTCAGCGCCAAGGACATCATCCTGGCGGTGATCGCCAAAATCGGTACCGGCGGCGGCCAGGGCCATGTCATCGAGTACCGCGGCGATGCCATCGAATCACTGTCGATGGAAGGCCGGATGACGATCTGCAACATGAGCATCGAGGCCGGGGCGCGTGCCGGCATGGTCGCGCCCGACGAGACCACCTTCGAGTTCCTGCGCGGACGTCCGCACGCCCCGACGGGCGCCGATTGGGATACCGCCGTCGCGGCGTGGAGCGGATTGGGCACCGACGATGTCGCCGAGTTCGACGCCGAGGTGTACATCGATGCCGCGACGCTGAGCCCGTTCGTCACCTGGGGCACCAACCCGGGGCAGGGTGTGCCGCTATCCGGGTCGGTGCCTGACCCAGAGCTGATGGTCGACGACGCCGAACGGCAAGCCGCCGAAAAAGCGTTGGTGTACATGGATCTCCGGCCCGGCTCCGCGATGCGTGATATCGCCGTCGACACCGTTTTCGTCGGCTCATGCACCAACGGCCGCATCGAGGATCTGCGCGTGGTCGCCGACATCTTGCGCGGCCGCAAGGTCGCCGACGGCGTCCAGGTGCTCGTGGTGCCCGGTTCGATGCGGGTGCGCGCGCAGGCCGAGTCGGAAGGCCTCGGCGAGATCTTCACTGCGGCCGGCGCCCAGTGGCGGCAGGCCGGGTGCTCGATGTGTCTCGGTATGAACCCCGATCAGTTGGCGCCGGGCCAACGTTGCGCATCGACATCGAACCGAAATTTCGAGGGCCGGCAGGGCAGGGGCGGACGAACCCATCTGGTGTCGCCGGCGGTCGCAGCCGCCACCGCCGTGCGTGGCACGTTGTCATCGCCCGCAGACCTGAGCCACTAGAGGAGCGAGCCATGGAAGCCTTTCGCACCCACACCGGAATCGGGGTACCGCTGCGCCGGTCCAATGTCGACACCGACCAGATCATCCCGGCGGTGTATTTGAAGCGGGTCATCCGAACGGGTTTCGAGGACGGGCTATTCGCTTCCTGGCGCAGCGACCCGTCCTTCGTGCTGAATTTGAGCCCGTTCGACAAGGGGTCGGTCTTGGTCGCCGGGCCGGATTTCGGCACTGGATCATCCCGCGAACACGCGGTGTGGGCGCTGATGGACTACGGCTTCCGGGTGGTTATCTCATCTCGTTTCGCGGATATTTTTCGCGGCAACGCCGGCAAGGCGGGGCTGTTAGCGGCCGAAGTCGCCCAAGATGATGTCGAACTGCTTTGGAAGCTGATCGAGCAGCAGCCAGGGCTGGAAATCACTGTGAATCTTCAAGATCGGAATATCGCCGCCGGAACGATCCTGCTGCCGTTCAAGATTGACGATTACACCGCCTGGCGACTACTCGAGGGACTCGATGATATAGGCCTTACGCTGCGAAAACACCAGCAGATCGAATCTTATGAGGCGCACCGGTCGGACTGGAAGCCACGGACTCTGCCGACCCCGAGATAGCGTCCAAACGGCCGAAAATACCGCCCCCCAAACCGGTTCTAGCGGCCTCCCGCCACCGACCAAGCGCGCCAAGCGGATTCCTAAAAAGTTCGCCGGCTTCGACTGAAACTGCGCGTGGCTCTTGGAAATCAGGCATGAAAGGGTTTACCGTGTCCTCTAGTCGGTCCAAGGAGGGGCCACTGGTTGATGCGGAGGTTTTGCATGAACAAAGCAGAACTGATCGACGTACTCACGAAAAAACTCGACACAGACCGCCGATCGGCGACCGATGCGGTGGAGAATGTTGTCGATACGATCGTGCGTGCGGTACACAAGGGTGACAGTGTCACCATTACCGGTTTCGGCGTATTCGAACAACGCCGTCGTGCAGCCCGGGTGGCGCGCAATCCGCGCACCGGGGAGACGGTGAAAGTGAAGCCAACGTCCGTGCCGGCCTTTCGGCCCGGCGCTCAGTTCAAAGCGGTTGTCTCTGGCGCACAGCGCCTCCCGGCGGAAGGACCTGCAGTGAAGCGTGGAAGCGTGGCTGGCCGTCGTCCGGCCAAGAAGGCTGCCAAGAAGGCAGTACGTAAGACCGCAGCCAAGAAGGCTGTCCGGAAGCGCGCAGCGAAGAAGGCCGTGCGGAAGCGCGCAGCCAAGAAGGCCGTGCGGAAGCGCGCAGCCAAGAAGGCCGTGCGGAAGCGCGCAGCCAAGAAGGCCGTGCGTAAGACCGCAGCCAAGAAGGCCGTCCGGAAGCGCGCCGCCAAGAAGACGGCGCGCAGG
>NZ_JBOGDB010000082.1:0-3927 GCF_050701515.1 Mycobacterium sp.
GACGCGACTAGCCCCGCAGGAGGCGCCGCATGCTACTCGAGTTCGATGCTGATCAGCGGCTTTGGCAGGACACCGTGCGCGACGCCGTCGGCAAGCAATGCCCGCCGTCGCTGGTTCGTGAGGTGGCGGAAAACGGGGTCGACCCGTCGCCGCTGTGGCAGTCCTACATCGATGCCGGCTGGACCGAGCTGACCGATCCGGAAAACGCGGTCGAGCTCGCGATCGTGCTCGAGGAACTCGGCCGCGCCACCGATCCGACACCGTTCCTGGCGACCTTGACGCAGTTCGCGCCTCTGGCGGGCGACCGCTTCGACCCGCAGAAGGCGGGTGCGGCGATCTACGACGGCATCACCGCCTACCGCGATGCCGACGGCTGGGTGCTGGACGGAACGGCACGGCATGTCCTCGACGCCGACCGGGCCGACCGGCTCGCGGTGACGACCGAGGCCGGGGTGTTCCTGGTCGACGCCGGCAAGGTGACCATCAGGCGTAGCCCGGTCTTCGACCCGGTACTGCATGTTGCCGACGTGTCCTTCGCGGGCCTGCGGCTCGCCGACACCGAGCGCTTGCACACCGACGCCGAGAAGGCCCGCCATCTCGCGCTCACCGGCATGGCGGTGACGATGGTCGGCGCATGCCAGCGCATCCTCGACCTCGTGATCGAACATGTGAAACAGCGCCAGCAGTTCGGCGTCGCGATCGGCTCCTTCCAGGCCGTGCAGCACAAGGCCGTCGATATGCACGTGGCCACCGAGCGCGCCCGTGCCCTGTCGTACTTCGCGGCGCTGACCATCGCCGCCGACGACCCACGGCGGCGCATGGCCTCGGCGATGGCAAAGGCGGCCGCGGGGGAGTGCCAGGCGGTGGTGTTCCGGCACGGCCTGCAGCTCTTCGGCGCCATGGGATTCACCTGGGAGAACGACCTTCAGTTCGCGCTGAAGCGGGCCAAGGCCGGCGAACTCATGCTCGGCGGCGCGGCCGAACATCGCGCGCTGATCGCGGAGGAATACAGGAGTAACGGTGCAGCTGACTTTTGATTCCGACGTCGAGGAGTTCCGCACGGAGTTCTCGGCATTCCTCGACGAGCATCTGCCGCCGGAAACCGAGACGCTAGAGCGGCCGACGTCGGTGTCGCACATGCCGCAATGGGCGCGCGACTGGCAGCGGCTGCTGTTCGACAACGGCTGGCTGCTGCCCGCCCAGCCTCCCGAGTTCGGCGGCCGCAACGCGACCGTGCTGCAGCAGTTCGTGCACCTCGACGAACTGTGCCGGCGTCGGATCTACCACAGTCTCAATCCGCAGGGTGTCAATATCATTGCCGCATCGCTGATTTCGTTCGGCTCCGACGAGCAGAAGCACCGCTGGGCCGTGCCGGTGCTCAAGGCCGAAATGACGGCGTCCCTCGGGATGAGCGAGCCCAGCGCCGGCTCGGATCTCGCGTCGCTGCGCACGCGCGCGGTGCGCGACGGTGACGACTTCGTGGTCAACGGCCAGAAGGTGTGGACCTCCGGTGCACACCATGCCGACTTCCTGCTCACGTTCGTCCGCACCGACCCGGACGCACCCAAGCACAAGGGCATCAGCGCGCTGATCATCCCCACCGACACCCCCGGTGTGGTGTGCCGGCCGTTCGCCGACATGTGCGGTCAGGACAACCTGGACTTCAACGAGGTCTTCTTCACCGACGCCCGGGTGCCCGCCGAAAACCTCGTCGGGCCGCTCAACGGTGGGTGGGGGGTGGCCAACGGGTCACTCGGGCACGAGCGCACGATGATGTGGCTGGGCTTCGCGGACCGGATCGACAACATGATCGCCGACTTCCGCCCGCGCGGGGAGCTGCAACGCGACCAGTACGCCACGACGATCATGGACTACATCGCGCTGCGCGCAATGGGTTCGGCGGCCCTGGCCCGCGCGGCCCGTGGCGAGATGGATACCGCATCGGTGTCGGTGCTCAAGCTGTTCGGATCCGAAGCGGAGCGGCAGGCGTTCGAGAACGCGCTCACCGCCGCGGGAACCGACGGGCTGGTGCATCCCTCGACGACGGGTCCGTACAAGCACATGAACCTCGACCACTATTTCGCCAGCTGGTTCGAGCGCTACGCCCGCAGCTTCGGCGGCACCATCGCCGGTGGCACCTCGGAGATCCAGCGCAACATCGTCGCCCAGCAGGTGCTCGGCTTGCCCCGGCGCTGAGTCCGGTGACCGAGACGCTGATCGTCGAACGGCCGCAGGCCGGCGTCGTTGTGGTGACGCTGAATCGGCCGAAGCGGCTCAACGCGATCAACCAGGGGATGCGCGACGAACTCATGCAGACCTTCGCCGACGTCGCCGCGAATACCTCGGTGACTGCCGTCGTGCTCACCGGAGCGGGCCGCGGATTCTGTTCCGGCATCGACATGCGCGACTTCGGGCCGGGAGTGCCTGACGCGGGAGGCCCGGCCATCGACCGGCTGCGTTTTCAGGAGACGATGGCGGCGCTGCCACAGGCGATCTGGAATCTGCCGCAACCCGTCATCGCCGCGGTGAACGGTCCGTGCGTTGGTGCGGGGCTCGCGCTGTGCCTGGCCGCCGACATCCGAATCTGCTCGACGGCCGCCTCTTTTGGCAATGCCGCCATCCTGCTGGGGTTGTCGGGTGCCGAGATGGGGATGAGCTATCACTTGCCCCGGATCGTCGGAACCAGCGTGGCCGCCGACTGGATGCTGACCGGGCGGACCGTGTCGGCGCAGGAAGCGGATCGCCGCGGCCTGGTGAGCGAATTGGTCGAGCCGGACCGCCTTTCCGAGCGCGTGAGCCAGATCGCGTCGGCAATAGCCGAGTTGTTGCCGCTCGGCGTCCAGCTGACGAAGCGAGCGCTGCAAACCAATACCGACGCCGCGGGACTCGCCGCGGCGATGGAACTCGAGAATCGCAATCAAGTGCTCAGCCACGCCACCGACGAAGCCGCGGCTCGACGGAAGAAATGGTCACCGTGAGCGGACCGCTGGACGGTGTGCGGATCGTGACGATGGGCGGTCTCGGTCCCGGCCCGTTCTGCGGCATGCTGCTGGGGGACCTCGGCGCCGACATCGTGCGGGTCGACATGCCACGCGCGGTGGACGGCCCGCTGCCCATCGACTACACCGTGCGGCGCAGCCAGCGATCGATCGCCTTGGACGTGAAAGAGGCGGCGGGGCGCGAGATTCTGCTGCGCTTGATCGAGGATGCCGACGCGTTCGTCGAGGTGTTCCGTCCCGGAGTAGCCGAACGGTTGCGCATCGGCCCCGACGACCTCCGCGAGCGCAACCCGCGGCTGGTGTATGCGCGGATGACCGGATACGGCCAGGACGGCCCGTTCGCGAACCGTGCCGGTCACGACATCAACTACATCGCGCTGGCCGGTGCGTTGCACGGCATCGGTCCCGCCGCCGCGCCGGTCCCGCCGCTCAACCTCGTCGGCGATTACGGGGGCGGCGGCATGCTGTTGGCCGTCGGACTCTTGAGTGCGATCCTGGAGGCCCGCGAGTCGGGCAGCGGCCAGGTTGTCGACGTCGCCATGGTGGACGGTGCCGCCGCGTTGATGGCGCCGTACTACGGGATGGTGGCCGCCGGCACGTGGCGAGACCGCAGGCACGCCAACGTCTTGGACGGCGCCGCGCACTACTACGGCGTCTATGAAACCGCGGATCAAAAGCACGTCGCCGTCGGAGCCATGGAGCCCGCGTTTTATGCCGAGTTGTGTCAGCGTCTCGACGTCACGGTGCCGCACGACGCCGACGAACCGGCCGCGTGGGAAGCGCACCGCGCCGTGCTGGCGGCACGATTCCGGGGAAAGACCCGGGAAGAGTGGGAACAGGAACTCAGTTCGCCGGGATGCTGCGCCGCACCCGTGCTCAGCCTCACCGAAGCACCGCAGCACCCGCACAACGCGGCGCGTGGCACCTT
>NZ_JBOGDB010000083.1:0-35185 GCF_050701515.1 Mycobacterium sp.
CGCTGGCCACCGACATCGCCCCCGCCTACGACCACATCACCTCGGCGATCGGCGCGGCGATCATCGCCCAGGCCGGCACCGCGATGCTGTGCTATGTCACGCCGAAGGAGCACCTCGGCCTGCCCGATCGCAAGGACGTGAAGGACGGCGTCATCGCCTACAAGATCGCGGCGCACGCGGCGGATCTGGCGAAGGGCCATCCCCGCGCCCAGGAACGGGACGACGCGTTGTCGACGGCGCGGTTCGAGTTTCGCTGGAACGATCAGTTCGCGCTGTCCCTCGACCCGGACACCGCGCGGGAGTTCCACGACGAAACGCTGCCGGCCGAGCCCGCCAAGACCGCTCACTTCTGCTCGATGTGCGGTCCGAAGTTCTGCTCGATGCGTATCAGCCAGGATGTCCGGGACGCGATGGCGGCCAAGTCGCGGGAATTCGTCGAGCAGGGCGGCCAGGTGTATCTGCCGGTGACACAGTGAGTTTTCTGCCGCTGCCCGATCCGGGGGAGACGCCAGTGCGGGTGCTGACGATCGCCGGGTCGGATTCGGGGGGCGGCGCCGGCCTGCAGGCCGACGTCCGCACCTGCGCGCTGCTGGGCGTGCACGCGCTATGCGCGGTAACCGCAGTGACGGTGCAGAACTCGGTGGGCGTCAGGGGTTTTCACACGGTCCCCGGCGGCACGATCGCCGCGCAGATCGAGGTGGTGGCCGGGGATATCGGTCTGCAGGCCGCGAAAACCGGCATGCTGGCGTCGACGGAGGTCATCGATACGGTGGCGCGGACCTGGCGCGCGCAGGGCCTGGCCGGCTCGGTGCCGTTCGTCGTCGACCCGGTGTGCGCATCCATGCACGGCGACCCGTTGCTGGAACCCGACGCGCTGGATTCGATTCGCACACAATTGTTCCCATTGGCCACGTTGATCACCCCGAACCTGCACGAGGTGCGGCTCTTGGTAGACATTGATGTGGTAGACGCGAGTTCACAGCAAGAGGCCGCGCGTGCCCTGCACGTGTTGGGTCCGCAGTGGGTGTTGGTCAAGGGAGGTCATTTGCAGTCCTCGGCGCAAAGCCCCGATCTGCTCTTCGACGGCAACGAGTTTCACGAGTTCGACGCAGCGCGTGTCGTCACCGGAAACGACCACGGCGCCGGCGACACGTTGGCCGCGGCTGCCGCGTGCGCGCTGGCACACGGTTACTCGGTTCCCGACGCGGTGGCGTTCGCGAAGCGCTGGGTGACCGAGTGCCTGAAGGCGGCCTATCCACTGGGCCACGGCCACGGGCCGGTGTCGCCGCTGTTTCGGCTGTGGTCATGAGCCTGGATTCCATTGCGGGCGTTGCGCACCGGCCCGACCAAGACCCGCGCGGTGTTGTCGTGCTGACGCACGGGGCGGGTGGCAGCCGCGAGTCGCCGCTACTGAAGAAGATCTGCGACGAGTGGGCCCGCCGCGGCTGGCTGGCGGTGCGCTACAACCTGCCCTACCGGCGGCGTCGACCGAAGGGCCCGCCGTCCGGATCGGCGGCGCGTGACCGCGAGGGCATCCTTGAGGCCGTAGCGGTCGTGCGGGAACTGGCCACCGGCCCGGTCATTGCGGGTGGGCATTCCTATGGCGGCAGGCTGACGTCCATGGCCGTCGCCGACGACGGCCTCGGCGTCGACGTGCTGACGCTGTTCTCCTATCCGCTGCATCCGCCCGGCAAGGCCGACCGGCTCCGCACCGAACACCTGCCACGCATCGCGGCACCGACGGTGTTCACCCACGGAACGTCCGACCCGTTCGGAACGCTCGACGAGCTGCGGGCCGCCGCCGCGCTGATTCCCGCACCGACCGAGATCGTCGAGGTCACCGGCGGCCGCCACGACCTCGGGGCCAAGACCGTCGATGTACCCGTGCT
Organism: Mycobacterium sp.; assembly: GCF_050701515.1. Classification (GTDB taxonomy): domain Bacteria; phylum Actinomycetota; class Actinomycetes; order Mycobacteriales; family Mycobacteriaceae; genus Mycobacterium. The sequence goes on from NZ_JBOGDB010000083.1 coordinate 1,890, forward strand.
GGCGGTCGACGCGGCGCTACGGTTGGTAGCGTCGAAGGCATGACTTCGCAGCACTTCGACGCGGTCATCGTGGGGGCAGGTTTCGGCGGAATCGGGGCGGCGATCCAGCTGCGCCGGCTGGGCTACGACAACTTCGTGATCCTCGAACGCGAGAACGACCTCGGTGGGACGTGGCATGTGAACCGTTACCCCGGTCTGGCCGTCGACATCCCATCGACCACCTACTCCTATTGGTTCGAGCCGAACCCGAACTGGTCGCGGCTGTTCGCCCCCGGCGCCGAGCTCAAGCGATACGCCGACGACGTCGCGGACAAGTACGACGTGCGCCGCCACATGCGTTTCAACGCAGGCGTCGAGAGTGCGCGCTGGGACGAGGAAAGCCAGGCCTGGCAGGTGGCGCTGGCCGGCGGAGAAACGCTGACGGCGCGCTTCCTGATCACCGCGACGGGGTTCCTCTCCCAGCCGCACACCCCAGAGATTCCCGGCATCACGGAATTCACCGGACGGACCATTCACACAACGGCGTGGGATGACGACTACGACTTCGACGGCCGCCGCATCGGGCTCATCGGCACCGGTGCCACCGCGGTCCAGCTCATCCCCGAGCTCGCCGAGCGCGTCGCCGACATGACCGTTTACCAGCGCACGCCGATTTATGTGGTGCCCAAGTTCGACTTTCCTATCGCCGGACCGCTGCGGCGACTCTTCGGCCGGGTTCCGCTGGTGCACCGCGCTTTTCGCTGGGCGACCGACAACATCCTCGAGTTGATGTTGATCTCGGCCGTGCTGCACTACCGGCAGTTCCGCCGGCTGAACACCGCCGCCGCCATTCTGTCGAAGATCCACCGGTTCGCGTCGATCCGCGACAAGGAGCTCCGCCGCAAGCTCACCCCGGACTACGACTTCGGCTGCAAGCGGCCGACTTTTTCGAACACCTACTATCGCGCGTTCACCAAGCCGAATATCCATCTGGAAACCACCGGCATCGAACGCATCGAACCCGACGGCATCGTTACTGCGGACGGTGACAAGACGCAGATCGACACGTTGGTGTTGGCCACCGGTTTCGACCTGTGGGACGCCAACTTCCCGGCCATCGAGGTCGTCGGTCGCCACGGCCGCAACCTCGGCAAGTGGTGGCGGGAGAACAGGTTCCAGGCCTATCAGGGCGTGTCGATGCCGTACTTCCCCAACTACCTCAACATGGCAGGACCGTACGCGTACAGCGGCCTGTCGTACTTCGACACGATCGAACGCGAGATGCGGCATGTGGATCGGTTGTTCCGTGAACTACAGCGCCGTGGTGCCCGCACCTTCGACGTGACCGAGGATGCGAATACCCGCTTCCTGGACCGGATGACCGACCTGCTCGACAACTCGGTGTTCTACGGCGGTGACTGCGCGACGTCGCGGTCCTACTACTTCAACCACAGCGGAGAGGCGACATTGCTGCGGCCGACATCTACCCACAACGCCGTCGCCGAAGCATCTCGATTCCCGTTGAGCGACTACCAGTTTGCATGATCGGCCGACAACGTGGTCCGCAACCGGTAGCGGCCCAGCAGCGTGAGGTCCAGTAACCGGCAAACCGTCGCGCGCGATTGTGCGGTGTTGTCGTAGTGCATGAGCCGGCCCAGGTCGATCACCAGCGCCATGGCTGCGTGAACCGCGAACTGCGCCTGCCCGGGCATCCAGTCGGGCCGCACGGACACCACAAGCTGCGTCCACGATTCGACGGTGGACCTCTGCAGGTTGCGCAGGATCTTCTGGTCGGCGGGCGCCATGTTGGCGCGTTCGGCGTAATAAACGTAGTCCAGCTCCGGCTGCTCGAAAGACCTTGCCACGTAGGCATCGATCAGCGCGGTCAGCGCTTCCTCCGGATCAGGCACCGCGCCGAGGATCGACGACACCTCGGCCGACAACCGATCCGCCGCTCGCCGAAAGGCCGCGGCGAGGATGTCGCTCTTGCCGGAGAAGTACCGGTAGATCCCGGAGGTTGGCATGCCGACCGCCGATGCGATCTCGTCCATGGTGGTGTCGCGGTAACCATTCAGGTTGAACAAGCGCAACGACTCGGTCAGCAGCGCTTCATATTTGGCGGGCTCAACTGCTGCCGGGGTCGGCGTGCCGGCAGCGGGCCCGTCCGGCGAGTCAAGAACGTCGGCGGTCGAGATGGCGATCGCGATTTCGGCCAGCACCGCGCGAATCTGGACGGCCGGCAGCTTCGCGCGGTGATCGACAATGCTCCCGATCGCACTGAGCATCGACGACGACAGAGTCCAGCGCTGCCTGGAGGTGAGTTCCGGGCGAAGTGCCGCCAGCGGACGATGAATCCGGCGGTTGACGGTGCGTATCTGGGCGCCCAGGGTGGTCTGGTCGTCGCCTCGCAGATACCGCGCCTCCCACCGGTAGAGACCGCCCGATTCGCGGTTGATCAGCGCGGTATCGGTGAGCGCGGCGATGAGTCGCCGCAAGGTCCCGGCGTCAGGCGGGGCGTCGTCGGCGAACGCCGTGCACTCCACCAATTGCTGGCCCATCGCCAGCACCGCATCACGGAACAAGTCGTACTTGCTCGGATAGTGGCGGTACAGGGCGGTCGCCGAGATCCCGACCCGCGACGCGATCGTCTCCATGCTCACCGCGTGATAGCCGAGCGCGCTGAACGCCTCGGCCGACACTCGGGCAATCTGAGCCTTGCGATCCTTCGGGCGGCGCCGGATGCCACCGTCAGGGTTGGGCCGGCTGCGCGCCATGGCCATCACCATAACGGACTTCGTGCACACATAGCTGCCGACTTCGACTGATAAATATTGTCAAAGCGGTCACTGAGGGAAGAATGATCATTAACATAATGGACAGGTGTAGGCCGGATGGGGGTCCCGTGCTTGACGCGCTGCGAAGGCTGCTGGGCTACCGAGTCAGTATCGGTGAGCTCATCATCGTCGCGGTCGTACTCGGCATCGACCTGGTCGTGTCCTTCCTCGGAGCGATCGTCTCCTGGCCGGTGCTGCTGGTCGCCGACGTCGGTATGACCTGAACGGGAGGCACAGTTGCATCACTATCACCACCGCGCCTTTTATCTCGGCGTCCTCAGCGTCGCCCTGATCGCCGTCGGATTGCTCGCGCTGAAGTTCCCGGTTTTCATCGACTCGTACGACCAATGGGGATGGCAGATCAAGTGCGGCACCGGATTCGGCACCGACCTGACGCAGGCGGCCGACGCCAACGGCGGCGACGACTACGTCGGTCAATGCGAGACAGCGCTGATGCTGCGCCGGATCTGGGCAATTCCGATGGTGGCGATCGGCTTGGTCGTTTCCGCCCTTCTCGTTCTCATCGCGGCCACGGTCTGGGGCCGGGAATCGGCGTTCGGAGAAGACAAGAGTTCGTGATCTAGCATCTGTCCGGTGACCATGCCGGACGGCTCGGCCCTGCAGCGGCGGCTCGGCACCGCTGACGCCGTGACCATCGGGCTCGGCTCGATGATCGGCGCCGGAATCTTCGTCGCGCTGGCGCCCGCCGCGGCGGCGGCGGGTTCGGGTCTACTCATCGGATTGGCGATCGCGGCCGTCGTCGCCTACTGCAATGCCACATCGTCGGCACGGTTGGCCGCGTTGTATCCACAGTCCGGCGGAACGTATGTCTACGGTCGGGAGCGACTAGGCGAGTTCTGGGGTTACACCGCGGGCTGGAGCTTCGTGGTCGGCAAGACAGCCTCGTGCGCCGCGATGGCGCTGACCGTGGGGCTCTACGCCTGGCCGGCCTATGCGCACGCGGTCGCGGTGGCCGCGGTCGTGGCATTGACCGCGGTCAATTACGCGGGCATCCAGAAGTCCGCGCTGCTGACCCGCATCATCATCGCGGGCGTGCTGGCCGTTCTCGCCGCGGTGGTGGTGATCGTCCTCGGGTTCGGCGACATCGACGCTTCGCGGCTGGCGTTGGGCGACGAGGTCACCGCAAGTGGGGTGCTGCAGGCCGCAGGTCTGCTGTTCTTCGCGTTCGCGGGATATGCGCGGATCGCCACCCTGGGCGAGGAGGTGCGCGACCCCGCTCGCACCATCCCGCGGGCCATTCCGATCGCGCTCGGCATCGCGTTGGTGATCTACGCCGTCGTCGCGGTGGCGGTGCTGGCGGAACTGGGCAGCGCCGGGCTGGCGGCGTCGAGTGCGCCGCTGGCCGACGCCGTGCGCGCCGCGGGCTTTTCCGGCGTCGAACCCGTCGTGCGAGCCGGAGCAGCGGTAGCGGCGTTGGGTTCGCTGTTGGCCCTCATCTTGGGCGTCTCGAGGACGACACTGGCGATGGCCAGGGACCGGCATCTGCCGCATGCGCTGGCCGCGGTGCATCCGCGATTCGCCAGCCCGCACCGCGCGGAACTGGCGGTGGGTGCCGTCGTCGCGGTGGTCGCCGCTGTCGCCGACGTGCGGGGCGCGATCGGGTTCGCGTCGTTCGCGGTGCTGCTCTACTACGCAATCGCCAACGCGTCCGCCGCGACGTTAGGCCGCAAGGTCATTCCCGCTGTCGGCCTGGCGGGCTGCCTGCTGCTGGCCGTCCTGCTGCCGGTCACTTCGGTACTTGCGGGTGCCGGTGTGGTGCTTCTCGGCGCGCTAGCCTACTGGGTGGCTAAGGCATGTTCCGGTGCCGCTGGTCGCGGGGCGGAACACCGTTGACGCCGTCGATCGACTGCGCGTAGCTGCCGACCGCGAAGGCAACGGCGGGGCCCATGACGGCAAGCGCGTCGCGGCCGACGTTGTCGATGGTGTCGCCCGGCAGGTGGTAGTTCGGGTCGAACGCGACTCCGGCGCGACCGCCCCACAACCGGGCCTGCAGCTCCGTTTTCCGTTGCCCGGCACCGGTGGTGGTGCCGCCGATCGGGACGCCTGCAACGAGGAACGGGCTGTAGTCACTGGCCTTACCCAGCGGCAGGTCGGCGGGACGGATGCCGGCCAGGTTGAGATATCCGGCCAGGTTTCGTTCGATGCCCGCCGAGCCGATGGGTACCTCGCGGACGTCGGGGTTGGGCCGACCGGACTGGTCGCCGTCGTAGGTGAAGAAGCCCGCGTTCGGCGAACCGAGCATGTCGAAGTTGAGGTACAGCGCGATGTCGTCGAGTTGGTCGCGGTCTAGACCGTCGACGTACTTCGTCGATCCATCCAGGGCCGCCTCCTCGGATCCCCAGAAGCCGAAGCGCACCGCGTTGGTGACCTGTGGCTGCGATCCCAGCGCCGCGGCGGTTTCCAGCAGCGCGGCCACGCCCGTGCCGTTGTCGTTGATGCCGGGGCTGCCGGGAACGCTGTCCAGGTGCGCACCGACCAGAACCACGTTGTTGGTATCGCCGGTCTTGGTTTGCGCCAATATATTTCGCGACCTAATATTGGTGGCCTTGTTGTCGAGTACCAACCGGACCGGCGCGTTGGTGCTGCGCAGAGCGGCGTCGGCGTCGTTGTCGATGACTCCGACCGGAAACGTGAGTCGCTGGTAATAGCCCGGCGGGAAGAGGCCCGCGGGGCCGCCGCTGGTCCCTGGCGCGCTGACAACGAGGAGCCCAACGGCGCCCGCAGCGTCGGCCGTCTTCTGCTTGTCGACGACGGAACAGCCGGTGTCGTCGACCACGACGATCACGCCCTTGACCGACATCCCGCCGTAGTCGCTTCCGGTGCAACCGGGTGCTTTTCGCGGACGCAGCGTTCTGGCACTCAGGCCGCCCGGCGGAGTGGTGACCAACAGCGAGGCCTGGTCGACGGGAAAGTCGCGGCGGCCGACCGTCAACGTCGGGTTCCCGCCCTGCCCGCCGCCGAGGCGCTCGAATTCCGGCGTTTGAACATCAAAACCCTTGTCCCGCAGGAATTGCGCGACATAGTCCACGCTGGCGTCATACCCGGGCGTGCCTTCGGTGCGGGTGCGATTGTTCGCGTCGGCGATCTCCTGCAGCTTGCGCAGATGGGTGTACATGCCGTCGACGGTGACCTTGCCCGCCACTTCGTCCGCCAGGTCCGGTGCGGGTGGGGGCGCCGACGAGCACGCCCCGAGCACCGTCGCGATGATCAGTACCGCCGCCGCCCGTGCCCACGGCGCTGCCGAGGTTGTCATGAAGCAGCAACAACATGCCGGGTGCGGTCGTCGCGGATCGGCACGCCGTTGCGGCCGCGTTGATCCTGTGCGTAGATCCCGACCACGTAGGCGACCCCGGCGCCGTTGATCTCCAGCGCGGCGCGATCGATGTGCTCGAGAGTGTCGGATTCTTTGTGGTAGTTGGGATCGAACGGCTGTCCCGCCTCGCCGTTCCACAGCTTGGCTTGTTGGTCGGTCATCTTCTCCTCGGCGCCGGAGAACAGGCCGCCGGCCGGAACGCCGGCCTGGGTGAAGCCGTCATAGTCGGAGCGGCCGACGAATGACGTGTCCTGCGGGGTCTTCCCGGTGCCCTTGACGTATGCCACCAGGGTGCGTTCGATCCCCGCGGACCCCTCGGGCACCCGCGGTACCACCTCGCGGGGGTTCGGCGGAGCCGACTGGTCTCCGTCATAGGTGAAGTAGCCGGGGTTCGGTGAGGCCACCATGTCGAAGTTCAGGTAGAGGGCGATGTCCTTGAGCGCATCGATATTCAGCGACTCGATGTAGTTCTCCGAGCCGAGCAGGCCGAACTCCTCGGCGCCCCAGAAGCCGAACCGCACCGCGTTCTGCACCTGTGGCGAACTACCCAGCTGCAGTGCGGTTTCCAGCACCGCGGCCACGCCCGAGCCGTTGTCGTTGATGCCCGGACCTTCCGCCACGCTGTCCAGATGCGCGCCGACCATCACCACATCGGCCGTCGAGCCGGTTTCGGTCTGTGCGATCACATTGCGGGTGCGCTCGGTGCGAATGCCGGCCTTGAGCTTGATGGTGGTGTCCGCCGGCGAGGCCCGCAATCGGTCACCGGATGCTTTGGTGACGCTGATGACCGGGATCTTGACGTTGGCGTCCGGGCCGAGGGTGCCACCCATCTCGTCACCGTCTTCGTTGTTGGCGACGATCAACGCCACCGCCCCGCGTTCGGCGGCCACCGCCTGTTTCTCCGAGAACTGGCAGGTGCCGCGGTCCACCAGCACCACCGCCCGGTCGACCGGAAGGCCGTCGTAATCCGATGCGGTGCAGCCGGGGGAATCCTCGACACGGGCCGCGACCAGCGGTCCCGATACCCCCTCCGGCGGCGTGCCGATGGTGAACTCCAGCGGCTTGGCGGCGATCGTCGCGCCGCCCACGATGAGCTCGGGTTTCTCGGCGAACGGCAGGCGCACCTCGAACTCGGGTGTCTGCACGTCAAATCCCTTGTCCCGCAGCGCACCCACCATATAGTCGAAACTTGCGTCGTAGCCGGGGGTTCCAAGTGCTCGATTACCACCGTGTTCATCGGCGATGTCGGCCAGCTTGGTCAGGTGTGCCATCATCGCGTCTGCCGTCACCCGCTGGCGCAGCTTCGCCGCGAAATCGGCAGCGGCTCGGTCGGCCACCGGCGGGGAAGTGGGCGGCTTGATCGTCGGTGTCGGCCTACCGCAGCCTCCGAGTGCGGCCACGACGACCGCCACCGCCAGCACCGCCGATACCGCTCGCGATTTGCGCCCCATCGATCCCACGTTAGCGGGTGCCGCTCATGCGTCGCGGCGGTTGATCGTGACGAGCGCCGCGAGGAACACCCCAGTCGCCACAGCGGCGAAGTACATGAGCGAGCCCAGCTCACCCCACGGCATGTCGTAGATCGGATAGAGCCACTGCACGCGGGTGAACACAAACGCGTTGGCGAACGGAAGGTAAGGCCCGATCTCGGAAGAGATGTTGGGCATGTTGCCCAGCATCGGCTCGACGACCAACGGCAACAGCAGCAGCAGCGCGACAGCGCCCGCGGAGGCCCGCACCAGCGCTCCTACCCCGACCCCGAGCACCGCCGCGACCGCAGCGTAGATGGCGATCGCCCCAACGAGGCGCCAGTTCAGTTCCGAGCGCGCAACCACGATCGACGCGACCACCATCACTGCGGCGTACATGCCGGAAAAGGCCACCGCGACAACGGCTTTGGTCACCAGAACCAGTGTGCGGTTGGGGACGGCCATGAAGGTGGTGCGGATCAGTCCGCTGCGGTACTCGTTGGTCACCGTCAACGAAGACAGGATCATCAGCACCGGCACCCCGAAGACGGCCACACCCATCGCCGCCTTTTCTGGCGCCAGAGGACCCGGGCCGTAGACGGTCGAAGCCTGCGCCGCGGCCAGGCCGAGGCTGAGCACTGCGACCGCGACCGCCGACCACAGCGGTGATCTGGTGGTCGACAGCTTGATGCATTCGGCGTTCAGAACCGCGACCGCGTTCACTCAGGTCACCGCCCGGTACTGCACCGCGTCGTCGGTGAGTTGCATGTACGCCTCTTCCAGCGAGACCTGCTGCGGGCTCAGTTCGTACAGGGTGATCGCGTTGCGTGCGGCCAGCTCTCCGACGACCTCGATGGCCGCGCCGCGCACCAGCAAGGCGGCCGAGGCGGGATCGTCGTCGGTCACCACGTCGGCTTCGGTCAGCACCTGCCGCAGCCGGTCGAGCTGCGGGCTGCGCACCCGAATGGTGTCGGCGCCCGAGCGGCCGACGAAATCGCTGACCGTGGTCGACGCGATCAACTTGCCGCGCCCGATCACCACCAGCCGGTCGGCGGTGTTGGCCATCTCGGCCAGGAGGTGGCTGGACACGAAAACGGTGCAGCCCTGCCCGGCCAGTGTGCGCATCAGCGTGCGCACCCAGCGGATGCCCTCGGGATCGAGCCCGTTGACCGGCTCGTCGAACAGCAGCACCGGCGGGTCACCGAGCAGCGCGGCCGCGATGCCCAGCCGCTGGCTCATGCCCAGCGACAGCGTGCCGGCGTTCTTGCCGGCGACCGCGGACAGGCCAACCATGTCGAGCACCTCGTCCACCCGCTTGACCGGCAGCCGGTGGGTCGCCGCGATCCAGCGGAGGTGTGAGCGCGCCGACCGGTTGGGATGAGTCTGCGTGGCGTCCAGCAGCGCACCGACATGACGCAGCGGGTCACGCAGCTCCCGGTAGGTCCGGCCATCGATGGTGGCGGTGCCCGCCGTCGGATGGTCCAGCCCGAGGATCATCCGCATGGTGGTGGTCTTGCCCGCCCCGTTGGGGCCTAGGAATCCGGTGACCATCCCCGGTTCGATGGAAAAGGTCAGGTCGTCGACCGCCCGGTTTCGGCCGAACACCTTGGTGAGACCGGCCAGCTCGATCATCGGATCATACTTTCAGGCCGCCTGCGCCGCGACCATGTCCGCCACGGCACGCATGCCTTCGCTATTGGGATGCAGCGGGGCCGGGCGACCGGGTAGTGGCAAGCCGAATCTGGTCGTCCAGGGCACCTCCGACCAGGCGTGATGCGTGCTGCTGGCCGCCGCGGCCCGCACCAATTCGCATCCGGTGGCCGCGGCCGCCTCCGTTGTCAAGCGTTCCAGCGTGTCGGCAACCCGGCGACCGAGGGCGACGTCGACGTCCGACAGCGGCGGCGCGCTCTGACCGGGCGGCGGCAGCAGCGTGAGGTAATCGACGAAGAAGACCCGCGCCCGCGGCGCCAGCTGCCGAACGGTGCGCCCGACCTCTTTCAGCGACTCATCGAGCTGGACCAGAGCGCGGTCCCGGGCGGCGGGGTCGAGCAGGTCCCGCAGCCGCCCACCCAGCAGGGGCACCGAGCGGGCCAGCCTCGGCAGGCCGGCCGCCATCAGCATCGGCACGTAGCCGACGTCGTTGCCGCCGATCGTCACCGTGACCAACACCTCCGAGCCATCGAGGGCCGCGACCTGCGGTGGTGCGCAGTTCTGATGGTCGGTGAGGACATGGGCGGTGGTGGCGCCCGAGTACGTTACGTCGACGAGGTCGAGACCGAGCCGGCATGCAACCAGGTGCGGGTAGTTGGCCGCCGAGCGGCCGGCCCGCCAGGGTGCGCCCGCGGCGCGTGGTTGTATGCCAGGGCCGGAAGCCATCGAACTACCCAGGGCCACATATCTTTTCGTCATATTGATGGGCTGGACGCCTCCGCCCAGAAGCGCTTCGGGATCCGGCCGGCCTGGCGGGCCAGATACCCGGCGGTGACGGCGGCGGCCATCGCGGCGGCCATGACGGGCGGGTCGGCGGCCCGGGTGACGGCGCTGGCGAGCAGCACCGCGTCGCAGCCCAGCTCCATCGCGAGCGCGGCGTCGCTGGCGGTCCCGATGCCCGCGTCGAGGATCACCGGCACGCCGGCCGCCTCCACGATCATTTCGATGTTGTGCGGGTTGGCGATGCCGAGCCCGGTGCCGATCGGCGAGCCCAGCGGCATCACCGCCACGCAGCCGGTGTCCTCCAGCCGCCGGGCCAGCACCGGGTCGTCGTTGGTGTAGGGCAGCACCACGAACCCGTCGTCCACCAATTGCTCTGTGGCGCGGACCAATTCGACAGCATCCGGCAGCAGGGTGCGCTCGTCGGCGATGACTTCCAGCTTGACCCAGTCGGTCTGCAACGCCTCGCGGGCGAGCTGGGCGGTCAGCACCGCTTCGGCGGCGCCCCGGCATCCGGCCGTGTTGGGCAGCGGGGTGATGTTCAGCCGGTTCAACAGGCCGAGCACGCCGGTGCCGGCCGCTGCGTCCACCCGCCGCATCGCGACGGTGGTCAATTCGGTGCCCGACGCCACCAGCGCCTCCTCCAGCACCGCCAGGTTGGCCGCACCGCCGGTGCCGAGGATGAGCCGCGAGCCGAACTCGCGCCCGGCGATGGTGAACTTGGAATCAGCCACCCTGCACCGCCGTCACCACTTCCACCCGCGCGCCGTCGGTCAACGCGGTCTGCCAGCGCGACCGCGGCAACACCGCCCAGTCCACGGCGACCGCGACGCCCTTCTCCGGAAATCCGAGGCTCTCCAGCAGCCCGGCCACGCTGGTCTGTTCGTCCACCTCGACCGCTTCGTCGTTGACGGTGACGATCATCGAACCTCCACCAGGTCGGCGTCCGGCAACGGAGCGCCGTTGAGCTCGCCGACGATCGCTTCGGCCGTCCACGGCGCCAACAGGAAGCCGGACCGGCCGTGGCCCGCGGCCACCAACGTGCGATCGTCGAGCCAGCCGACCAGCGGCACGTTGTCCGGTGTCATCGGCCGCAGGCCGGCCGCGCATTCGGCGAATTCGTACTCGCCCAGTGCCGGCACCACCGCGCAGGCGTCGTCGAGCAGTTCTCGCACACCGGTCACGGCGGGCGCGGTGTCGCGGCCATGCTCGTACTGGGTGGCGCCGACCACGACGCCGTCCGGCCGCGGTACCAGGTAGACCTGCCGCCCGTGCACGCGCGCCCGGATCACCCGCTGCGGCACCGGCATACAACCGCGCCGCCACCGCAGCCGCAACACCTCACCCTTGACCGGGCGGATCGGCAGACCGGGCCACAGCTCGGGCGCATCGATCCCGTTGGCGATCACCACGGCGTCGACCTCCGCCAGCTCGCCCAGATCGCCGGCCGGCGGCGCCCATTGCACGCCGAGCCGTTCACAGTGTGCGGCCAGACCTTCTACCACCACCCGATTGTCGACGGCGAGTTCGGTTTCGGCGCGAAAGCCGTGTCGAATCCCTTGCGCCAGTAGCGGTTCGATGTCACGCGCATCCGATGTCAATGTCACCGGGTGGCCCTGTGCAGCCAGCCACTCACCGACCGTCCTCAGGTCCGCGGCGTCGGCGCGGTCGACCGCGACCACCAGCGACTCGCGTGCGGTGACGACATCGGCCGGCAGGCCGTCAAGAAAGTCACCATGCCACAGCGCCAACGATGCCAGGCCCAGCCGCAGCAGCCGCTCCTCGCCCGGCCAGCCTTCGCTGTGCGGGGCCAGCATGCCGCCGGCCACCCACGACGCGCCTGGATCGTCGGTGCGGTGTACGCGCACATCCCAGCCGTCGAGCGCGGCGCGGCGCGCGATCGCAAGGCCGATGACGCCGCCGCCGACGACGGCCAGTGTTCCCGCCGGCGAGCCGGCGGATTGGCCTGAGGGCAATTTCGCTCCCTTCGCCGGCATGACCCGGATCAGGTGTGACGGTAAGGGCTGGTTCCGCGAGCCCACTCTCAGTCCCCGGTTCCCGGGACTCCCGTGTCGAGGCTCCACACTACCCTCGCGGTGTGCGTCAACGCTTCGATCGGCTCGCGACGGCGTCGCTGTACTTGTGCACCGACGCCCGTCGAGAGCGTGGTGACCTGGCCGTATTCGCCGACGCGGCGCTGGCCGGCGGGGTGGACATCGTCCAGCTGCGCGACAAGGGATCGCCCGGCGAGCACCGCTTCGGACCGCTGGAGGCGCGCGAGGAGCTGGCCGCCCTCGAGGTGCTCGCCGAGGCGGCCCGGCGGCACCACGCGTTGCTGGCGGTGAACGACCGAGCCGACATCGCGGTAGCGGCCGGCGCCGACGTGTTGCATCTCGGCCAGGACGACCTGCCCCTGCCGATCGCCCGCGACATCGTCGGACCGGAAACACTGATCGGCCGGTCCACCCACGACCGCGACCAGGTCGCCGCCGCGGTGGCCGAGCCGGTGGACTACTTCTGCGTGGGACCGTGCTGGCCGACCCCGACGAAACCGGGCCGGGTGTCCCCGGGTCTGGGATTGGTTGAGGCGGCCGCCGAATTGAACACGGACAAGCCGTGGTTCGCGATCGGCGGCATCGACGCCCAGCGGCTGCCAGAAGTGCTCGCCGCGGGCGCGCGCCGCATCGTCGTGGTGCGGGCGATCACCTCCGCCGACGATCCGCGGGATGCGGCGCAACGGCTGAAAACCGCACTTACAAGCCGCGATTGACCAGCAGCGGAACCGACGCCGCCACCGCACGTAGCCGCGCCCAGCTGGCCGCGAAGCCGGGATGCAGCGTCAGCGCAGCCACTTCTTCCTCGGCCACCCAGCGCAGCTCGGAGCTCTCCCGGTTGGCAACCGTCTCGAGCAACTCCGGCGCGTCGGCGATCACGGTGGTGTAGGTCCAGTGCGCGCCGCTCGGCCCGGAAACCTCAGCGGTGATGACCGCGGTACGCACCGTCAGCCGATCGGCGGGCAGCCCGGCCTCCTCGTGGGCCTCGCGGACGGCGGCCTGCTCGGCGGTCTCATGGCTGTCGCGGGCGCCGCCGGGCAGACCCCAGGTTCCGCCCTGGTGGCTCCACGGCGCCCGATGCTGCAACAGCACCGCGGGAGTTCCATCGGAGCGGGGTGCGCGCAGCAGCAGACCGGCCGCGCCGTGCCGACCCCAGAAGCGGGCGCCGGTGTGGGACACCACCCAGCCGTCGCCGTCGCCTCGCACGCGTTCAACAATAGGGAACACCGGCGGCAAGTCGCCGACCTCGAATGCACGCAATGCCTACCAACAGCTCTTAGAATTCTTTTATATAGTTCGGACAGAGGAAGTAGCCGGAAAGATGAGGTCCGCGCACAGGTGACCGTGGAATTGGCGCACCCGTCGACCGAGCCCCTCGCGTCCCGGTCGCCGACGACACCGGCGCATCCGCGCTGGTGGTTCCTGTGGACAACCCCTGGCCGGATCCTGACCATCGGTCTGGTGCTGTCCGCGCTCGTCATCGCCAGCGCGTTTGCCACCTCCACCACCATCAACGAGCGCCAGCAGGCATTGACCACCGTGCTCGACCACACCGAGCCGTTGGCGTTCGCGGCCGGGCAGCTCTACACGACGCTGTCGGTCGCCGACGCCGCAGCGGCGACGGCCTTCATCGCGGGCGTCGAACCACGCGACGTCCGCCAGCGCTATGAGCAGGCCATCACCGATGCCGCGGTTGCCGTCACCCGGGCATCGAGCGGACTGACCGACCAGGGGCTGGTAGCGCTGCTGGGCCGGATCAACGCCCATCTGGCGGTCTACACCGGGCTGATCGAGATCGCGCGCACCAACAGCCGCGCCGGAAATCCGGTCGGGTCCTCGTACCTGTCCGAGGCGTCCTCGCTGATGCAGGAGACCATCCTGCCCGACGCGCAGCGGCTCTACGAGGAAACCTCGGCGCGAGTGGACAGCGAGACCACGGCGTCCACCCGCATCCCGGCGCCGGTCATTCTGGTGGTGCTGGCGACGCTGTTGTTCGGCGCGTTCGCAAACCGCTGGCTGGCCCGTCGCACCCGCCGCCGGGTGAACATCGGTCTGGTCGCCGGCGGCCTGGCCGTGCTGATCATGTTGATATGGATCGGCACGGCATTGGTGATCTCAACCGGTGACAGCCGCAGCGCGAAAGACACCGCGGCGGAGTCCCTCAAGACCGTCACCAACCTCGCGATCACCGCGCAGCAAGCCCGCGCCGACGAAACGCTGTCGCTGATCCGGCGCGGCGACGAAGACGTCCGCAAGCAGTCTTATTACCAACGCATCGACATGATGCAGCAGCAACTGAGTGACTACCTGGCCCGCGACGACGCGATCGACAAGACCGACCTGCGCGATGCCGAGCAGTTGCTGACCCGATGGCGAGCGGCCGACGACCGGATCAACGCCTACATCGCGGTGGGCAACTATCAGGCCGCCACCCAGGTCGCGCTGGGCCGCGGCGAGGACGACTCCACGCCGGCCTTCGACCGGCTCGACGCGGCGTTGGATAAGGGCATCGAGGAGAGCCGCAGCCAGTTGCGCAACGACATTCTCGACGCCCGCCGGGTGCTGTCCGGCGCGACGGTAGGGGCCGCCGTGCTGGCCGGCGCGGCCGCGGTCGCGGTCGCGCTGGGACTGTGGCCACGACTGAGCGAGTTCCGCTGATGAGAATCCGGCTGTTGTGTGCGCTGCTCACCGCGGTGACGGTGCTGGCCGCTTGCGGCCGCGCCGAGTCGGTGACGCCGCTGCCGACCCTGTCGCTGGCGCCGCCCACCCCGGCCGGCATGGAGGAGCTGCCGCCGGAGCACGCGCGGGTGCCGACGCCTTCCGACGACGACTGCGACCTGACCGCGAGCCTGCGACCGTTTCCGGACCGAGCCCAGGCCGACGCGGCCGTCGGCAAAATCCGCGCGCGCGGCCGGCTGATCGTGGGCCTCGACATCGGCAGCAACCTGTTCAGCTTCCGCGATCCGATCACCGGGGAGATCACCGGTTTCGACGTCGACATCGCCGGCGAGGTGGCCCGCGATATCTTCGGCACCCCGTCCCAGGTCGAGTACCGCATCTTGTCGTCGGCCGATCGCATCGCCGCGCTGCAGAACAACCAGGTGGACGTGGTCGTCAAGACCATGAGCATCACCTGTGAACGCAAGAAGCTGGTCAACTTCTCGACGGTCTACCTGTCGGCCAACCAGCGGATCCTGGCGCCGCGCGACTCGACAATCGCCCAGGCGAGCGACCTGTCCGGCAAGCGGGTCTGCGTCGTCGACGGCACCACGTCGCTGCGGCGGATCCAGCAGATCAGCCCCTCCCCGATCATCGTCGCCGTGGTGACCTGGGCGGACTGCCTGGTCGCGTTGCAGCAGCGACAGGTCGACTCGGTCAGCACCGACGACTCCATCCTGGCCGGGCTGGTGTCCCAGGATCCGTATCTGCACATCGTCGGCCCCAGCATGAACAAGGAGCCCTACGGCATCGGCATCAACCTCGCCAACACCGGACTGGTGCGCTTTGTCAATGGCACGCTGGACCGCATCCGTCGGGACGGCACGTGGAACACGTTGTACCGCAAGTGGTTAACGGTACTGGGTCCCCCGCCGGCGCCCCCAGTCGCGAGGTACAGGGACTGATGGCTATCCCAGAAGACAGACACGAGGAAGAAGACGTCGGTCCCGGCACGCAGCCGGCGAGCCTCGACGACCTCGACATGGATTCCGTGTCGACGATGCGGCCGATGGCCACCCAGGCGGTGTTCCGGCCGCATTTCGATGACTCCGATTCCATCTCGGTCGGCACCGCCGATACCGAGCCCGAAGACCACGCGACGATGGTGACGCGGATGCTGTCGCCGAGCCGCCGTCTGGGCGGCGGCCTGGTGGAGATCCCGCGGGTGCCCGAGATCGATCCGCTGGCCGCGTTGATGACGAACCCGGTGGTGGCCGAATCCAAGCGGTTCTGCTGGAACTGCGGCCGCCCGGTCGGCAGGTCCTCGGCCGACGGCAGGGCGCTGTCGGAGGGCTGGTGTCCACACTGCGGCAGCGCGTATTCGTTCCTGCCGCAGCTGATTCCCGGCGATATGGTCGCCGACCAGTACGAGATAAAGGGCTGCATCGCTCACGGCGGGCTGGGCTGGGTGTACCTGGCCTTCGACCACAACGTCAACGAACGGCCCGTCGTGCTCAAGGGTCTGGTGCATTCCGGTGACGCCGAGGCCCAGAAGATCGCGATGGCCGAGCGGCAGTTCCTCGCCGAGGTGACGCACCCGGGGATCGTGAAGATCTACAACTTCGTCGAGCACCCCGACAAGCACGGCAACCCGGTCGGCTACATCGTGATGGAGTACGTCGGCGGAACGTCGCTCAGGCAGGCCAGGGGCGACAGGCTACCGGTCGCCGAGGGCATCGGCTACATGCTCGAGATCCTGCCCGCGCTGGGTTATCTGCACTCCCTGGGCCTGGCCTACAACGATCTCAAGCCCGAGAACATCATGCTCACCGAGGCGCAGCTCAAGCTCATCGACCTCGGCGCGGTGTCGCGGATCAACTCGTTCGGATACCTGTACGGCACCCCGGGTTACCAGGCGCCCGAGATCGTGCGGACCGGGCCGACGATCGCCACCGATATCTACTCGATGGGCCGCACGCTGGCGGCGTTGACGCTGGACTTGCGCACCCGCAAGGGCCGTTACGTCGAAGGACTGCCCGAAGACGATCCGGTGCTGACCGAGTACGACTCGTTCGGCAGGGTGCTGCGCCGCGCCATCGACCCCGATCCGCGCCGGCGGTTCGGCAGCGCCGAGGAGATGACCGGCCAGCTGCTCGGTGTACTTCGCGAGGTGGTCGCCCAGGACAGCGGTACCCCGCGGCCCGGCCTGTCGACGGTGTTCAGCCGCTCGCGTTCGACGTTCGGGGTGGACCTGCTCGTCGCGCACACCGACGTGTATCGCGACGGGCAGGTGCACTCGGAAAAGTTGACGGCACAGGAGATCGCGAAAGCCTTACAGGTGCCGCTGGTCGATCCGACCGACGTCGGCGCCACGGTGCTGTCGGCGATTGTGCTGAGTCAACCGGTGCAAACACTGGACTCGCTGCGTGCCGCGCGGCACGGGACATTGGATTCCGAGGGCATCGACCTGTCGGAGTCGGTCGAACTGCCGTTGATGGAGGTACGTGCCCTGCTGGATCTCGGCGACGTCGCCAAGGCCACCCGCAAGCTGGACGACCTGGCCGGCCGGGTGGGATGGCGTTGGCGGCTGGTCTGGTTCCGCGCCGTGTCCGAGATGCTGACCGCCGACTATGAGTCGGCCTCAAAGCATTTCAACGAGGTGCTGGACACGCTGCCCGGCGAGCTGGCTCCCAAGCTCGCGCTGGCGGCGACGGCTGAGCTGGCCGGCTCGGATGTCACAGAAGCCGACGAACGCAAGTTCTACAACACGGTGTGGAGCACCGACAACGGGGTGATCTCCGCTGGATTCGGCCTGGCCCGCGCGAAGTCGGCAGTGGGTGACCGCGACAGCGCGGTGCACACACTAGACGAAGTCCCTGCCACCTCAAGGCATTTCACCACCGCACGGCTTACCAGCGCGGTGACGCTGCTGTCCGGTCGCTCGATGAACGAAATCACCGAGCAGCACATTCGTGACGCCGCCCGCCGCGTCGAGGCGCTGCCCGACACCGAGCCGCGGGTGTTGCAGATCCGCGCGCTGGTGCTGGGCACCGCGATGGACTGGCTGGCCGATCACACCGCCAGCACCAACCACATTCTCGGCTTTCCGTTCACCGAGCACGGCCTGCAGCTCGGAGTGGAGGCGTCGCTGCGGGGGCTGGCGCGGGTGGCGCCGACGCAGGCGCACCGCTATTCGCTGGTCGATCTCGCCAACAGCGTGCGCCCGACAAGCACCTTCTGACCTGGGCGCTCAGTGTGCGCTGACGGCGGCAATTCATCGAAAATCCCGCCCTGTGCGCACGCTCGATGTCCGCAGATCGAACGCGCGACCCACACGACGCACAACATCGGCGCGGCGATCCTCGGCCACCACTCTCACAATGAGCCATCTCCTGTAGTGCTCCACCGTCTCCAGCCGGTGGATGTCTTTGACGTAGCGCGTTCGGTCGGTCTGGTGGTGACTGCCCTCATATTCGACAGCGAGCATCAGGTCTTCCCAACCCATGTCGAGGTAGTAGATCGGCAGCCCGTCCGGCCCGAGTACCGGAATCTGTGTTTGAGGCCGTGGATAGCCGGCCTGAATCAAGACGAGTCGGACCCACGTCTCTTTCGGCGATTGCGCACCGGCGTCGACGAGGTCCAGCGCCGTCTCCAAGTGCCGTAACCCTCGAGCGCCGCGATGGCGACTCGCCAGCCGGGCGACATCGTCGACCTTGAAACCCGTCGCCCGTGCGAGCGCGTCGAGCCGCGCAACCGCCGACATGACCGATCCGCGCCTGCCGATGTCAAACGCGGTGCGCTCGGGGGTGGTGACGTCGCGGCCGGCCAACATCTGAACCTCGCCGTCGAGCAAGACGTCACGGCGCGTGACGATCCCGTGCGGCGCGCGTCCGTTCGCATGCATCAGCTCCACCGGGACGTCGTCGTCGATCCACTTGGCGCCATGCAGCGCCGCCGCCGCCAGGCCGGCGATCGTTGCCTGACGACGCGACCACAGCCAGGCGGCGACCGTTCGATGTTGCAACGACGGCCGGGCGAGCTTGGGCACATATACATCCGGAAACTCCGCACGGTATTGCGTCCGCAGTTGATGACGGTTCAGCGCGCCGCGGGCCAACGCCTCGCTACCGATGAATGGCTCCCCCCACACGTCGGCAGAATCGCACGCGGCACCGACAGCTCAGCCGGGGTGTGCGTCCTGGGCGCGCCGCGTGCGCGCACACTCGACGCCGTCAACGCACGCTCGACGGCGCCGCCGCGGGCTGTACGTAAGTAAATGTCCGTACCCGCTCCCCGATGCCCGCGGCCCGCGCGATCGTCAGGCTGACAGCATGATGACGAACGGAACCGGGGCGTTGATCGTCGGTGCCGGGCCGACCGGCCTGACGCTGGCATGCGAGCTGGCGCGGCGGGGTGCGCCTTTCCGGATTGTGAGCGCGGCCGACGGCCCGTCGACGAAGGTCAAGGCCAGCGAGCTGCAATCGCGCACGCTCGAGGTGTTCGAGGACATGGGTCTGCGCGAGCGGGCCGAGGAGCTGGGCGTGCGCCTGTACGGGCTGACGATGTACGCCGAGGGCCAACGCGTGTTGCACATGGCCTACGACGACCTCGACGCCCCGTTCCCGTACAAGCTGGTCTGCGGCCAGGTGCACACCGAGCGGCTGCTCGGGGAACTGCTCGCCAGCCTCGGCGGCGGCGTCGAGTGGGGCTCGCGGGTGGAGGCCGTCGACGCCTACGGCGACGGTGCGGTCGCGACGGTGCGGGGCCCGCGGGGCGTCGATCAGATCGGCGCCGACTGGGTCATCGGTTGCGACGGCGCCCATAGCACGGTCCGCGAGGTGACCGGCGCCACGCTGGAGGGCAAGACCTATCCGGAGGAGTGGATCCTCGGCGACGTCAAGATCGACTGGGATATGACGCCCGACGAGCAGTACGGATTCCTGTCCGGCCGCCGGAACGGCTTGACCGAACTCACCTGCCAGCCGCTGCCGCACAACCGGTGGCAGGTCGGCGGGCCGCTGCCGATCGAGCCGGGCGCGCCCAGCCGCAACGGCGAGCAGCCGACGCTCGCCGAGCTGCAGGACTTCTTCGACCGCAACAGCGCAGTGCCGGCGCGGCTGAGCGAGCCGACCTGGCTGACCATCTACCGGGTTCATCAGCGCCGGGTGACGCGGCGGGTGCACGGGCGGCTGATCCTGGCCGGCGACGCCGCGCACCTGTCGAGCCCGGTCGGCGGGGTCGGGATGAACACCGGCATCCAGGACGCATACAACCTGGGCTGGAAGCTGGCCCTGGTACTCGCCGGAGCCGCGGACCCGCAGCTGATCGAAAGCTACAACTTTGAGCGCGAGGCCGTGGTGCGCAACTTGTTCAGCGTCTCCAACCGGCAGCATCTGATGTCGAGCCTGCGGCATCCGGTTGCCAAGGAGCTGCGCAACCACCTGCTGTCGGTGCTCACCAACTTCGACAGCGTCACCGACCGCATATACCGCGACCAGTCGCAGACCACGTGGGGTTACCGCGGCAGCCCGATCGTCGGCGAGGAATCCGGCGCGCCGCTGCCGCGGGCCGGACTGAGCGATCACGGCAGCCAACTGGCCGCCTGGACCAGCTTTGCCCGCGGCCCGCGCGCCGGCGACCGCGCACCCGACGCGCTCGAGATCCGCGACAGCGACGGCAATGCCCGGCGCCTGTTCGAGGTGCTCGCCGGCGCCGAGCACGTGCTGCTGTACTTCCTGGGCTGCGAGCAGCCACACGCCGAGACGCTGGCCACCGCGAGCGCGATCGCCCGCCGGATCCGTGAGGTCAACATCGCGCCGCTAGATCCGCACCTCGTCGTGCCGGCCGAGCGCGCGCCGGCCGGGTTGGACTGGGACGGCCCGATGATCTTCGACCCGAGTCAGGCGCTGCACAACCGCTACGGCGCGCGCGGCGAATGCCTCGTGCTGATCCGGCCCGACGGCTACATCGGCTTCCGTGCCCAGCCGCCGAGCCTGCAGGCATTGTTGCGCCATCTGCACGGCATCTTCACTGCCGCAGCTCGGCAGCCGGCGTGATGATCGAGGGGGTACGACGATGAGTTCGGCAAACGGGGTTGCGTCGGTAGGCGGTTTGACTCTCGCGGTCGGGCTGGGAATCATCCGGCCTCGAGGTCGTTCGTCCTCGCTTCGCTGCGGGCGGTCCACCTCGACCCCGACTGCGGTCCACCGCCACAAGGGACATGCCCCGAACGAGGCCAAACAACACGAAACAACTCAACGGATCCCATCTTTACGGGGGTCCCCAAAACAGATAAGGACCCAAGCGTTTGCGGTCGAGGGGCGGTTCGCGGAGTTGGTGTGCGTGGCGCGGCAGGGGCGCCGAGCAGCGGAGCTGTGCAGTTCGGGTCGGCGACGCTTCACCATCGGCTACGGGCAGGTGGCCGCGAAGATCTCCGAGGGTGACTTCGCCGGAGCGGACGCGATCTGCCAGCAGCCCATGGCGATGGCGGCGGGAGAGCCGCAGGCCCAGGACATTGTCACGCAGGGCAGGCTGCTGGTGTTTCGCGGCCGATTGGTCGAGGCCAGCGCGATGCTCCGGCGCGCATTGGCGACCGTTCGCGGTGCCGGGCCGCAGGGTTGGGGTGATGGTCGCGGCGAGCAGCTGTCGGCGAGTTCTGGCCGAATAAGCGGGACGCCCTTGATGAGCTGTGGCTTCAACGATCTTCGCCCGCAACGGCGTCCGGACCAGCCGCCCCACCACTCGGGCGGCCCCGCATGCCCGTTCCGATTCGAGGCCGCGGGGTGTCGGGACAGTTAGCCGCCACCGCCGTCACCGACTCTTGGTTGACTGAGGGTTTAGCACTGGCGACTCAGCCGGAGCAGTCGCAGGCCCGCAGCGACGAAGCACGGGAACGTCACCAGCAGAAGCGTGGCGCGCTGAACCAGGCCGGCGTAATCGTGCAGGGGCGCGCCGTCGGGAATGGCGAACCGGCCGAGCAGAACAAAGCACACCACCGCGGCGCAACCGGCGGCCAGGGTGTAGTTCGCGAGGTTGCGCCAGTGCGCGTCCCCACGCATCCGCACCGACAGCACGATCAGCGCCAGCGCGCTGCTCAGGAAGAACATCACACCCGAGACGAAGTGCCCGCCCGGGTCGTAGGTGGCGCCGGCGGCATCCTCCCGCAGCGGCAGCGCCGCCGCGAGCAGCAGCCCGATTCCGGTGAGCAGCAACAACACTGCGCTCACCGCGCGAAGGCGTGCGGTCGCGATGGCGCGGTTGAGCCCGACCGCGAATACCAACAGCGCCAGGCCGAACGCCACGAAGTTGACCTGCTGAATCCAGCCGTTCGGCCCGGCCTCCAACGCGCTGACCGGTTCGGCGATCGGGTCGTATTCGGCCCGCCGCAACAGGCCCTGGACTGTGAACGCGAGCGAGAAGACGATCGGCCCCCAGATCCCGGCCAGCGCGCTGACCCGAGCGGTCCGGAATGCCTGCGCGGATTGGACATTGGTGCTCATGGGCACGCCTACTCGATAGCCTCGAGCGGGTCATCCGGGACTGGCGGAGCCGGACCTAAAGGCCCGCGCAAGAACACGGTTCGCGAATCGAGCTGATGAGTACCAGTCGCGTCACGACAAGTCGATTCGACTCGGTGCTCACCGCGCGAGAAGACGTCGGAGAATGTCTTACTTCCCCCATTGGGAACGTAATCGGCGTTGTCGAAGGCAACTGCTCTGTCAACTGCGAGGGCGCAGAACACCTGATTTCCGGGCAGCGGAGTAATGCTGAAGATGTCGTTGAATACGACGGTGATCTTAAGCCCGGCTGTGCTCACACTGGCGTTTCCGAAAACAATGATTGCATTCGCGGTGGCCGAGCCGGCCAAGAGTCCCCCGACGAGAGCGGCGGCTGTGACCCCTACTGCGCCAACGCGATACATCACGCGGACTGTGGGTGCGCTGTAGTTCATGGCGAACTCCTTTCCAGAGTTCTGATGGTCGAGCAACAACGGCGGCCTACTCATCGGGCGATCTGTCCATTCCTGTGTTGGGTCGGATGGGTAAACCGGGCACGGCTGCATGGATTCAGCCGTTGGGGCTGGCCGAGCGGGCCCTTCAGGTGTTGCGGTGTCGACGTCACCGGTGATCACGCACTTCTTCACAACGCGCGTCATTGCACATGTCGCGTCCGTCACCGCCGTGGAGGGGGCCTGGCCCCGTCAAGGCGTCGTCGCCCGGGCCGCCGACGAGGATGCCTTCCCCCCTCAGGATGTCATCGCCGTCCGCGCCCGACACATAGTTATTGCCCTCGAAGTCCTGGATGAAGTCATTGCCAGCGAGGCCGTAGAGCACGTCGCGGCCGCCGTAGCCGTAGAGGAAGTCGTTGCCGGTGTCCGCATAGAGTTTGTCGGCGGCGTCGTCTTCGTTGCCGCCGTGCAGGGCGTCGTTCCCGGGGCCGCCGGACATTGTGTCGGCGCCGGCACCGCCATCGAGCAGGTCGTCGCCGCCGAATCCACGCAGGCTGTCGTTACCGCCGAGGCCGCAGATGCGGTCAGCGCCGTTGGTGCCGCGCAGGACGTCGTCGCCTTCGGTGCCGGTGATCGTGCACTGCTCGGGATAGGCGTTGGCGGGTGCGGTCAGTGTGAACATCGCGCCGACCGTGATGGCGCCGGTGGCGATGACGGATCCAAGACGGGAACGTTGCATGGTGTTGTCTCCCTTGGTTTCGTGGCGGTCCTTGGCCGGGTTGTGGTTCACGGCGAACTCCTTTGTCATTGCGCGGTTTTCCCGGCGGATCGGCTGCCAGCACCCTCGCCGCTGCCGGTGTTGCGGCGGCCACTGATGCTGTCGACTGCCCTCTTGAATCCGTCGGTGACCTTCCTGAACGTGTCGCCGACGCCCTCGACCGCGGCCCGTACACCCTGGCCAGGCCGGCGGACGGTGGTGCCCGTCTTGGCGGGCTCCACCTTGTTGCCTTTCGTGAGGTCGACAACTGCTTTGGACGTGCCGTCTGCCGCGTCGTCCTCGCTTGTGGCGTCCCGCTCGGCTGTCGCATCGTGCGATCCGATTCCGTCGTGGGCCGTCTCACCGTCGATGCGGGCCGGGGGTGTAGCGGTTGCCCGAGGCGTCGGCGCATCGACTTTCTCGGCTACCGGCGGAGTCGGCAAGGTCATCGTGGTAGTCCCGCTGGTTGGTGGAGCCGATATCGGGGCCTGCGGGTGCGGCGTGACCGCACCCGCGATCACGTCGCGTGCTTGCAGTAGCCCGCTAAGAAGACCACCCACGTCAAGAGGGGCGATATCCGGATCGAGAACTGCTTGGAGCACCGCCCGCGTGAGGCCCGCCGAACCATTGATAATGGCGTTCGCGAAGGCTTCCGGGTCGCCGGCGCCCACAGCGGCGATCAGGTCTTCGACACCCCGTCCGACTGCAAGTTGGATGTTCTGCACTGCATTAACAGTCGGACGTCCGGTAGCCCTTACGAGGTCTGGGACCGCAGCGATCACATTGAGCAGATTCCGCCCCGGTTGCCCAACGACGTCGATGACGTCGCCCAGGACCGCGAGGTTCCCAAGACTTGGTCCAATCACGTCAAACACGATTTGCGAGATGGTGCTCAGAGCGCCGGTGATGTCGCCCGCCGCGAGCTGCCGAGTCGCGGTATTGATCTGCTCAGGCGCGAGCGCCAACACTTCACCGAAGTTATTGACAAAGGTCTGCAGCGCCCCGGCGAGAGTGGTCCCGCCGCTGATCTGGTTGGCGAGGATCTGCGTCAGAATGGGCGCGGGGTTCGCGAGCACCTGCTCACCCAGAACTCCCGCATTCTCGACGGCCTGCCCGAAGATCGGGCCGAACACTTCGATGGGATTCACCAGTGCGGCAAGCTGAACCGGTGGGTTGGGGACTTGTAACTCCGGCCGCGGCGCTGCGATCGGAGTGACGGCGATGACGCTGGCCCCGACCAGAGCGACACCTGCTGTTGCATAAGGACGGGCGGCTTTATACATGACGACTCCTTTCCGGAGTTCTCATGTTCGAGCAACACCGCGGCCCCCTCATCGGGCGCTTTACCCATTCCTGCGATTGGTCGGACGGGTAATCCGGGCCACGGCGGGCGCGGGTCAGACCAGCCGGTGCTCGAAGGCGAACGCGGCGGCGCCGGTGCGGGAGGTGACGTCGATCTTGGCGAAGATGTTGGACAGATGCCGGGCGACGGTCTTCTCGCTGAGAAACAGCGCGGCGGCGATCTCCGGGTTGGTCTTTCCCGCGGCGACCAGTCGCAGCACCTCGATCTCCCGCGCGCTCAATCCGCCTGGCGCAGACGGCCGCAGCAGGTCCGCGGCCTCGCGCTCGGCGGGTCCGGCGCCCAGCGCCGTGAAGATCCGATGGGCTCCGGCTAACTCGGCGACTGCCGAGTCCTCGTCCCCGACGGCCCGCAGCGCCCGGCCGAGCAGCACCGCACTGCGGGCGGCTTCGTATGGCGCGCCGAGCTCGTGCCAGAGCCGAGCCGCATCGCGCAGTTCGGTAGTGGCGCCGGCATCATCGTCGCGGGTCAGTGCGACGTGACCGGCCGCGCGGCTCGCCATTGCACGCAACGCCGCGCAGCCGAACCTCGTGGCGATCTCGGCCAGCTCCGCGCTCACCTCGGCCGCCTGGTCCGTCTCGGGGGCGGCCAGCAGAATCTCCACCGCCGCGGGCAGCAGCTGGGAACGGTGTACGGGGTCGCGAGGCTCGGCCAGCAGCCGCTTGACGGCGCTGACCGCGGCGGGGATGCGGCCCCGGGCCAGCAACAGCAGCGCCAGACCCGGCTGCGCCTCGTGGCCATAACCGAGCGCCTCGGTGTAGGCCGCCTCCGCCGCATCGAACTCTCCGCGGATGCGCAGCACGTCGCCGCGTTCAGCGATGGCAAGCCCGGCGGCCGAGGTGGTGTCCGCCGCGACATACCGCTGGGCCGCGGTGGCGAATTCCTCAAGGGCCTCGTCATATGCGCCCCGCAGCCGCATGATCTGGCCACGGTGCACCGCGCACTGGCCGGTGAACGGGACCAGGCCCGGCTGGTCATCGCACCAACCGGTCAACGCGGTTGTCCATTCGGCGGCCCGGCCGAAGTCGGAGATCTCTTGGCACGCCTCGATCATCGAGCAGTAGACGTGGCCGGCGAAGATCGGCGACACGGCGCCGGTCGCGATGCACGCCATCGCCTCGTCCAGCAGCGCCAGCCCCTCGGGGACCCGCCCGCCGTACATCGCTAGCCGGCCCTGGGAGGCGATGCCCATGGCCTCCAGGTCGGAATCGTTGAAGCGTCGGCCATAGTCGGTGATCTCGACGGCGCACTCATGGGCGGGTGCGAACTCGCCGGCGGCGATGTGCCGGAACATCAGGTGGATCAGCACGTAGCCGCGCTCGACCACGTCGCCCGAAATGTCGTCGAGCAGCCGCTGTGCCCGGGCCACCCAGCCACCACCGACCACTGGTTCTCCGGTGGTCGACAGCACCAGGGCCAGCCAGAACGCGCACCGAACCGCAGCCAGGGGTTCGCCGGCGTCCAGATGGATCTGGTAGGCGCGCTGCAGCGCCTGGATGCAGTCGTTCTTCCGGCCGGTCAGATACGCGGCCGTGGCCAGGCGAGCGAAATCGTCGCCGTCCAGTGCGCGTGCCGCCGGGCCGGAACCCAGACCGGACATGGCCTCATAGGCCGCCACCCACTCGCGACGCTCGTACGCCTCGCGTGCCCGGACCAGGTCGTCGACGACACCCACAGCATCACCCCACAAGGAGACTACGCGCTGGTGGGCGCCTCGGCTGACCTCAAACCGCGACTCCGGTCGGACGCCCGGGCAGCGATCTTGCGCGCGACGTGCTCCGCGTCGCGGCCCACACCCGGCAACACCATCGAGCTGAACGAGTACTGGAAGCTCAACCCGCAGAAGAACAACCCGGGCGCCTCGTCGCACACACCGCGGTATTCCCGCGGCCACCCGTCCGCGCCGAAGATCGGCACCTCGATCCAGTCGAAGACCTGCTTGAACCCGGTGCACCAGATGACATTTCGAACGTCCAGCACGGTGCCGTCGGCCAGCACCGGCCGCCCGTCGGTCACGCCGCAGACCCGGGCGGTGTGGCGCTGCACGCCACGGGCCGCAAGATCGTCGCGTTTCACCCGAGCCATCGGTCCGCCGTGAAAACGGATGTGTGTCATCGCCTTTCGGCCAACAGGCGTACGCCTGGTGAGGACGTGGCGCCACGCGAACACCAAGACTGGTAAGGCTATGCGGATCCGTCTCGAGTTCCACCGCACCGGGATCTGCCCGCAGTCACGCCCACACAGGATCGTCGGGTGCGTCAGCGCGGCTTCGTATGCGATATCGGCGCCGGAGTGGGACGCGCCCACCACCAGCACTGCGCCCGGCTGCAATTGCTCGGGGCGCCGATACTCGCTGGAATGCAGTTGGTGGATGGCCGCGTCCAGCTCCGTGGCGAAGTCGGGAACATCGGGC
Source organism: Mycobacterium sp. (assembly GCF_050701515.1). Classification (GTDB taxonomy): domain Bacteria; phylum Actinomycetota; class Actinomycetes; order Mycobacteriales; family Mycobacteriaceae; genus Mycobacterium. Next base: position 29,126 of record NZ_JBOGDB010000083.1, read on the forward strand.
GTACGACCGAATGTCCCGGTTGCGACGACGACGTTGTCGCAGGTGACGGTGTCGTCTCCGATGAAGGCCGCGTAGCCGCCGCCGGGCCGCGTGGCCAGCCGGTCGACGCGCGTGCTCAGCCGCACCGGCAGATCCCACTCGAGCGCATACCGCTCGAGGAACTCGGCCACCTCGTCTCGGCCCGGGTAGCTCCACCGGTCCCGTGCCGGAAACGCCATGCCCGGCAGCCCGTCGTACTTTGCCGGCGAGTAGAGGCGCAGCGAGTCGTAATGCTGGCGCCAGTTGTCGCCGATTCGCTCGTTCGCGTCGACGATCAGGACCGGCCGGCCCATCCGCCGCAGGTAATACCCGGTGGCCAGGCCGGCCTGCCCCGCCCCGATGATCAGCGTCTCGATGTGCTGTGTGGTCATGTCGGCTATGCTGCCAACCTCAGGCCCTGCGCCGCGTCGGGCGGATGACCCATCCGCAACGGTGCGAGCTGGGTGATATGTCGCATTCACATCGCGATCTTGCCCCCGCTAGATCACCCGCAAGCAGTCGCGGGCGATCGCGAGTTCCTCGTCGGTCGGGATCACCAGCACCGTCGTCGGCGACTTGTCGGCCGAGATGCGCCGCGCGTCCTTTGCGGGGCTTTCGTTGAGGCGCTCGTCGAGCTCGATGCCCAGTGCCGTCATGCCGGATAGCGCATCGCGGCGGACGGCCGCGTCGTTCTCGCCCACCCCGGCGGTGAAGGTGATGACATCGGTGTTGCCGAGCACCGCGAGGTACGCCCCAATGTACTTGCGCAGACGGTGAATGTAGACGTCGTAGGCCAATTGCGCAGCCTCGTCGCCGGATTCGATGCGCTTGTGCAGCACCCGGAAGTCGACCTCGCCACCGAGTCCAAGCACACCGGAGCGGCGGTTGAGCATCGACTCGATGTCCTCGACGCTCATCTCGGCGGTGCGCCACAGATACGTGATGACGCCCGGGTCGATGTCGCCGGAGCGAGTGCCCATCACCAAGCCCTCGATCGGAGTTAGCCCCATCGACGTGTCGACCGGCTTACCGCCGACGATCGCCGAGGCCGAGGCGCCGTTGCCCAGGTGCAGCACGATCTGGCTCAACGACTCCAGGGGCGCCCCCAGGAACGTCGCCGCCTGCTCGCTGACGTACTCGTGCGAGGTGCCGTGAAACCCATAACGCCGAATGCTCCACTGTCGCGCCACATCCCGGTCGATTGCGTAGGTCACCGCGGCGGGCGGCAGGTCGTGGAAGAACGCGGTGTCGAATACCGCGATGTGCGGCAGGTCCGGCAGCGCCTTACGGGCCACCCGGATGCCAAGCAGGGCGGGAGGGTTGTGCAGCGGCGCCAGCGGCGCCAGATCCTCCAGCTTTGCGATCAACGCGTCATCGACCAGCGTCGGCGCATAGAGGTCCGGCCCGCCGTGCACGACGCGGTGGCCCACCGCGACCACCCCAACCATGTCGTCGGCCAAGTCGTCAAACACAACCTGCATTGCCGCAGCGTGGTCGGGAACCTCTCCTTCGCCAATCCGCTCGACAATCCCGTCGGCCACCATGTCACCCGAATCCGGCTCGACCACAGCGTATTTCACGGACGACGATCCCGAGTTGAGAACGAGAACGCTGCGGGTCATAAAGTCTGCGCCTGGATCGCGGTGATCGCGACGGTGTTGACGATGTCCTCGATCAACGCGCCCCGCGACAGATCGTTGACCGGCTTCTTCAGCCCCTGCAACACCGGGCCGATGGCGATGGCACCGGCGCTGCGTTGTACCGCCTTGTAGGTGTTGTTGCCGGTGTTGAGGTCCGGGAAGATCAGCACGGTGGCCCGGCCGGCGACCTTCGAGTCGGGCATCTTGGATGCCGCCACCGTCGGATCGACGGCGGCGTCGTACTGGATGGGGCCGTCCACCAACAGGTCGGGTTGCCGTTGGCGCACCAATTCGGTTGCCGCCCTGACCTTGTCGACGTCGGCACCGCTTCCCGAGGTTCCGGTCGAATAGGACAGCATGGCCACCCGAGGATCGATGCTGAACTGCGCGGCGGTGCGCGCCGACGAGATGGCGATGTCGGCCAGCTGCTCCGACGTCGGGTCGGGGACGATCGCGCAGTCACCGTAGGCCAGTACCCGGTCCGCCAGGCACATCAGGAAGACGCTGGACACCGTGGTGATTCCGGGCAGCGTCTTGATGAACTCGAAGGCGGGCCGAACGGTGTGCGCGGTGGTGTGCATCGCGCCCGAGACCATGGCGTCGACCATGTCGTTGTGCACCAGCATGGTGCCGAAATACGAGACGTCGTGGATGATCTCGCGGGCTTGCTCGAGTGTGACCCCCTTGTGCTTGCGCAAATCCGTGTACTGCTCGGCGAACCGATCGCACAGGTCGCTGGTGCGCGGGTTGAGCACCTTGGCAGCCGACAGTTCCACACCGAGTTCGGCGGCACGGGCCCGGATCTGCGCCTCCTCACCGAGGATGGTCAGGTCGGCCACCCCGCGCTGCAGCAGGCGTCCAGCAGCCTTGAGGATGCGGTCGTCCTCGCCCTCGGGCAGCACGATGTGCTTGCGATCCGACCGGGCCCGGTCCAGCAGTTGGTAGGTGAACATCTGCGGTGTTACCACTGTGGGGATCGGAATCGCAAGCTGTGCAAGCAGATCCACGGTGTCGACGTGGGTGTCCATCAACTCGATCGCGGTGTCGATCTTGCGCTGCGAGGTCGCGGTGACACGGCCCCGCGTCGCGGCGATCCTGCTGGCCGTTTCGAACGTGCCGTAGGTGGTCGCGATGATGGGCAAGCGCTGGCCCAGGCCGGACACCAGCGCTGCGACCGACGGGTGCAGCTCGAGGCCGCCGTTGAGGATGATGCAGGACAGCGACGGAAACCCTTCGGCCGCATGGGCGCTGACCACCGCAAGCACGACGTCGGACCGGTCGCCCGGCGTGATCACCGCGACGCCGTCGGTGAGGCGCTCCAGCACATGCTCGGCGGTCATGCCGGCGACCAGCACGCCCATCACTTCGCGCTTCAGCAGCTCGGAGTCGCCGCTGATCACCTCTCCGTCGACGGCGCGCTGCAGGTCACCCACCGCCGGTGCGACCAGCAGTGGCTCCTCGGGCACGACGTACGACTTCGGGGGAAAGTTCTTCAGCGCCTCGGCGACGGCCGCCATCTGCGACGGCTCACAGCGATTGGCGACCACCGCCGCGGTGTGCGCGTGCTGGCCGGCGATCTCGACAAGACACAGTTCGACGACCTGAGCGACCTCGGCGGGGGCGCGGTCCTTGGCCTTCACCGCCAGTACGACCGGGGCGCCGAGGTTGGCCGCGATGCGGGCGTTGGTGTCCAGCTCGCTCGGGGTCGTCACATCGGTGTAGTCGCTGCCGACGATCACGACGGCATCGCACTGGTCGGCCACGTCGTGGAAGCGGTCGACGATGTCGGCGATGGCGGTGTCGGGATCATCGTGCAGCTGCTGATAGCTCACCCCGACGCAGTCTTCGTAGGACATGCCGGCTGTGGTGTGGGCCAGCAGCAGTTCGAGGATGTAGTCCCGCTCTTCGCCCAATCGGGTGATGGGCCGGAACACCCCGACCTTGGCGACGGTGGCCGCCAGCCGGTGCAGGATGCCGAGCGCGATCGTCGACTTGCCGGTATCGCCCTCGGGTGAGGCGATGTAGATGCTGATCGCGGGCACGTCAGCCTAACCGGCGGAGCCTGGGCTGCAAGTCCTTCTGGAACAGCTCGAGGAATCGACGCTGATCGTGCCCGGGCGCGTGGAACACCAGGTGATTGAGGCCCCACTTGACGTACTGGCCGACCTCCTCGACGGCTTCGTCGGGGTCTGAGGAGACAATCCAGCGCTTGGCGACCTGCTCGATCGGCAGCGCGTCGGCGGCCTTTTCCATCTCGATCGGGTCGTCGATGCTGTGCTTCTGTTCGGCGGTCAGTGACAGCGGCGCCCAGAACCGGGTGTTCTCTAGCGCGAGATCCGGGTCGGTGTCGTAGGAGATCTTGATCTCGATCATCTTGTCGATGTCGTCGACGTTGCGGTCCGCCGCCTCTGCGCCCTCGTTGACCGCCGGGATGAGCTTGTCCTTGTACAGCTCCTCACCCTTGCCGGAGGTGCAGATGAAGCCGTCGCCGGCGCGGCCGGCGTACTTGGCGACCACCGGACCGCCCGCGGCGACGTAGACCGGAATCCCGCCCTCGGGTACGTCGTAGATGGACGCGCCCCTGGTGTGGTAGTACTCGCCGTCGAAGTCGACGCGGTCGCCCAGCCACAGCTCGCGCATGAGTTTGATCGCTTCGCGCATCCGGGCGAACCGCTCCTTGAACTCCGGCCAGTCGCCCTCGTAGCCGGTGGCAATCTCGTTGAGCGCCTCGCCAGTGCCGACCCCGAGGAAGATCCGGTCCGGATACAGGCAGCCCATGGTCGCGAACGCCTGGGCGATGACCGCCGGGTTGTAGCGGAATGTCGGTGTCAGCACCGACGTGCCCAGCACGATGCGGTCGGTCCGCTCGCCCACCGCGGTCATCCAGGCCAGCGAGAAGGGCGCGTGGCCGCCTTCGTGCCGCCACGGCTGGAAATGGTCGCTTACCGTTGCGCTGTCCATGCCGTGCTCTTCGGCGGCGACGCCAAGCTCAACCAGCTCGCGCGGCGCGAACTGTTCCGCCGACGCCTTGTATCCCAGTTTCAGTTCAGCCACGCATTAGTTTCTACTCCACTGCTTACACTCGCGAGATGGCAGCGGCGCTCACGGCCATCACCGACAGCGTGCATTTCGCACAGACCGACCTGGTGAACTGGACACTGATCAGCGACGGCAGCGGCGTCGTGCTAATTGACGCCGGCTTCCCGGACAGCCGCGACGACGTGGTCGACTCGCTGCGCCAGCTGGGGTTCGGCGTCGACGGCCTGCGCGCGATCCTGTTGACCCACGCCCATATCGACCATTTCGGATCGGCGATCTGGTTCGCGAAAACATATGGCACACCGGTGTATTGCCACGCTGACGAGGTGGGTCATGCCAAGCGCGAGTACCTCGAACAGGCATCGCCCGTCGACGTCGCGGCGCACATCTGGCAGCCCCGCTGGCTGAAGTGGTCGGTGGCGATCAGCCGTAAAGGTGCGTTCACGCGAGACGGCATCCCGACCGCGCAGGCACTGACCGCAGACATCGCGGCCGGGCTGCCCGGCGCTCCGATGGCGATTCCGAGCCCCGGGCACACTAGCGGGCATTGCTCGTTCGTCGTCGACGGTGTGCTGATCAGCGGCGACGCGCTGGTGACCGGACATCCGGTGGCGACGCGTCGCGGACCACAACTGCTGCCCGCCCTGTTCAACCACGATCAGGAGGGATGCGTGCGCAGTCTGGCGGCGCTGGCCATGCTGGAAACCGAGGTCCTCGCCCCGGGGCACGGCCCGCTGTGGCGCGGCCCGGTCCGCGAAGCGGCAGAACAGGCCACCCCGCGGTAGCGATGAGTTCTCGGCCCGACGCCGGTCGGTATGGGCATGAGACGAATCATTTCGACCATGCATACGAGCCTGGACGGGATGGCCGAGCGGCCTAGCGGGCGCACCGACTTCATCGGCACCGGGGCGGACACCTTTGACTGGGATTTGTTCGATCAAGCCGACGCCTGCGTGTTGGGCCGCATGATGTACCCCGAGTACGAGAACTACTGGCGCACCATCCAAGCCGACCCAGCGGCGCCGATGGAGTGGAGCGGCCAGCCGCCCACAGCCGACGAGGTGCGCTACGCCGAATTCGCCAACCGGACACCGCATTACATGCTGAGCCGCACGGCCGATCAGCTGGACTGGCCGGTGGCGCAGGTGGTGTCGGACCTCGACGCCATCCGCCTACTACGGGAGTCCGACGGTGGTGTCATCTATGTCGTCGGCGGCCCGAGTACGGTCAGCGCCTTCATCGAGGAGGGGCTGCCAGCTGTTGCGGGTTGAGTGGTCGGTAGTTGTCGGTGGTGTGCTGTAGGAACAGAAAGTATGAATCTAGCGGCGTGGGCTGAGCGCAACGGTGTTGCGCGCGTGACTGC
>NZ_JBOGDB010000084.1:0-9463 GCF_050701515.1 Mycobacterium sp.
CCGCGAATCAGCATGACGTACCCCACCATTCGGCCATCCTCGCGGGCGATCAGCACCACCCGATCTGGATCGGCGAGGTACTCGGCGAACCGAGACTGCGACAGGTTTTCGTCGATGAACGCCACGATGTTCTCCGGGGTCACCGACGGCGGGCAGGCCAGCGGGAAGGTTCGGGCGGCGACGTCAGCGAGTTCGGGCAGTTCGGCGGCGGCCGGCGTGGTGACCCGGACAGGCACCAGTCAGTACAGGTTCCACTGCCCGAGGTGCAGACCGGTCACCTCGTCGATCAGCACCACGTTGGAGACGAGATCGCGATAGCAGTCCCACCACACCCCGCCGCTGACCGTCGCACCCGCGGGCACGTTGTTTAGTGCGTACTGCAGTGCGTCGGGGGCATCGGAGTTCCGCGGCTCATACGCGTCACCCGTCGGCGTGACGCCCTTGAAACTAAACGACAGCGCCATCACGTACGGGGCCGGCATCTCGACCGCGTGGATGACCACGTTGCCGCGGTAGACCTGGTGACGCGGCGGACGCGGCGGATAGCCGAAACCCGGCGGCACCGGGGACGGGTCCACGCTGGTGACGGTCACATCGGCGACAATGCCCTTGAACTGCACCCGTAGCGTTTCGCCCAGGCGGCCGATCGGAGTGTCGATCGCTGTGGCCGGCGAAGCCAGCACGGCACCGGCGACCGTGATGGCGGCGAACAGCAGCCCCAAGCAGCGACGCATAGGTCATCCCCTCCTTGCTGCATCGCATGGTGACGTCTCTGATGGCTGAAGCCAACGGCTTCGTTGGCCTGACTCAGTCTCAGATTCTTCTCTGCGGTGCGTCTCCCGACGCTGCACGAAGGACCCGTCCACTCCCGAATGGAACGCTACCAGTGGGCAACGACAACTTCCGCCACTGCGCGGCGGAAGTCCCGATTCCCCGGACGGCCAAAGCCGCCGGCCTTCTCGGGACTTTCTGATGGCATACCCGGCCGGCGACCGCGGCCGTTCCCATTCTTAGCCGGCCTCCAGCGTGAGCAGCGCCGACTTGGCCGCCGGTCCGCCGATGTACTGGCCCGTGGAACCGTCCGACCGCACCACGCGGTGGCACGGGATGACAACCGGCAGCGGATTGTGGGCACACGCGGTCCCCACCGCGCGCACCGCGCGGGGGTTGCCGACCGCCGCGGCCACCGCGGCGTAGCTCTCCCGGCGGCCGTAGCCGATGCCGCGCAGGTGCTCGATCACACTGCGCCGGAATCCTTCGGCGAGCCGGAGGTCCACGGGCACCTCGAAGGCGGTGCGCCGCTTGGCGAAATACTCGTCGAGCTGGCGCGCCGCGGCGTCCAGTCGCGCCGGAGCCCGCAGGACGCGCGGGCTCACCGACTCGGCGAGAACCGCCAGCACGGCGCTGTGGTCTTCGACGTCGTAGGCAACGCGGGCCAGCCCTACGGGGGTGGCCGCCAGCAGCAGGGCGCCGACCGGGGTGTCGACCGTGCGATACGCGACGTCGAGCAGTTCGTCGGTGGCGGCGTCGCGTTCCAGCCGCTGGTGCAGTCGGGCCAGCGCCACGTCATCGGCTTGCAGGTCGTCGAAAAGGTTGGTAGTCATGCGGTCTCATCCTTTGGGTAGAGCTTGCGTAGGGTCTTGATGCCGTCGGCCGCGGCGCGGCGGGCAGCGTCGGGGGAGTTGCCGAGAAGTTCGGCGATTTCGGCGAACGGCAGCCCGGCGATGTGGTGGTAAGCCACCGCCCGGCGCTGCTTGTCGGGCAGTTGTTGCAGCGCCCCCCACAGGTCGGGGTAGCGGGCGGTGGGATCGGCGCGGGCCGACGGCCGGTCCGGCACCGGGTCGGTGGGCACGGCGCGCCGGGTCTTCGCGCGCCCGACGTCGAGAGCGCGACGGTGTGCGATGGTGACGAGCCATGCCTCGACGTTGGCGTCCGCGGGCAGGTCGGGATAGGCGCGCAGCGCCGACAGGAAGGTCTCCGACCAGGCGTCCTCGGCGTCGACGGGCCCGACGACTGCGCGGCACACCCGCAGCACGGTCGCGCCGTGCTCGGCCACCACGTCTTCGAACGGTCGCACCCTCACATCATGAAGACGCCGCCCGGCCCGTGAGTGTGAGATGGCCTCAGTCGACCTGGGTGGTGGTCATCGAGGACAGGATGCGGGTCAGGTCGGCTTCGGCGCGGGCCTTGTCGATGCCGGCGCGGTGCAGCGGGCCGTCGCCGTCTTCCTGCTCGAGCAGGGCGAGCAGAATGTGTTCGGTGCCAATGTAGTTGTGGCCGAGGCGAAGTGCTTCGCGGAAGGTTAATTCGAGGGCTTTCTTGGCCGGCCCGTTGAACGGGATGAGCTGCGGCACATCATCGCTGCGCTCGGGCAGCGTCACCGCGGCGCGCAACGCGTCGGGATCGATGTGCTGGGCCTTGATCAGCACGACGGCCAGGCCTTCGTCGTCGCTGAGCAGGCCAAGCATGAGGTGGTCGGTGTTGATCTCGACGTTGCCGGCTTCGTGCGCCGCGTTCTGCGCGGCCACCACGGCGTTGCGGGCGCGGGGTGTGAACCGGCCGAACCCGGCATTCGGGTCGAGCGCGGCGGTGTCGGCTTTGGGGACAAAGCGCTTCTGGGCCGCTTGCTTGGTGACGCCCATGCACTTGCCGATATCGGTCCATGACGCCCCGGATCGTCGCGCCTGGTCGACGAAATGGCCGATGAGGTGGTCGGCGATCTCACCGAGCGACTCGGCGGCCAGCACCGCATCGGTGAGCTGATCCAGTGGTTCCTCATGCACCTGTTTGATCACGTTGATGAGGTCGTCGAGGCGAACGGGGTACGCGATCTTGGCCGGTTCACTCACGTCGTCAACTCTAGGTTGACGGCATGCCATTCGTCAACCAGCGGTTGACGATTACCCGCGCGGATATCCGCGCCGCACAGTGCGGTCGAGGATGCCCAACGTCGCGCGCAGCGCGCTCTCGGGAATCACCGGGAAGATGTTGGCATCACGCCATGTCTGGTCGATGCCGGACCAGTCGTAGAACGAGGTGACGACCGTGCCGTCGTCGTCTGGCGACGGCTCGAGGCGGTAACCGTAGACATGCCCGATCTGCGGGCGAATCTGGCCGAGAATCGTCCAGGCGATCAGCCGGTCCGTGTCGAAGTCGCGGATTTCGACGGTGACGTCGTATTTGCCCAGCGGATAGTCGTTGAGCGATTCGCGATCCATGTGTACGACAAAGCTGTCGCCGACGGCTTTGACCGGGCCGCCGTCGGCGTCCTGGAGCATGCCCGATGAATCGATTGCGACGTGGCCATGCGGGTCGCAGAGCACCGCGAAGATGTCGGCGGCCGGTGCGGCGATGGTCCGTTGGACCTCCATGCGTTCGGTCATGGAACGATCCTGTCAGGGAAGCGATTGAGGCTGTGGTCGTTTCGGGTGTTCTCCGGCGGGTATACGAATCGAGCGAGGTGAACATCCGATTCAGGAGAGCTCAGACAGTGGTTCGTCCCCATAGCAAGGGCAACGTGCCCCGCATATTGCGTGAGGCGATTGCCTTCATCCACGAAAATGCTGACGCCGACATCGGCCTCGAGGACATCGCCGGCGCGGGCAATGTGACTCCGCGCTCGGTTCAATACGCGTTTCGCCGCCATCTCGGCACCACTCCGCTGGAGTATCTGCGGCGAGTGCGGCTCGATCTGGCGCATCGTGACCTGCAGGCCGCCGACCCGGCACGCGACACCGTCACCGCAATCGCCGGTCGTTGGGGATTCGCCCACGCCGGCCGCTTCAGCCTGGCCTACAAGGCTGCTTTCGGGACTCCGCCGAGTGCGACACTGCGTGCCTGCGGGGCGTAACGCGCTCGTGGCGTAACACCCATTCGCGATGGTTCGATGAACCACAGAGGGGGCGTTGAGTCCTTCGCCGTCCAGCCACGGCGCGGCGGGCCGTCTCCTCTTGCATCCCCGCGTAGACGGGTGAAGGAGTTCACAATGAATTTTTTGAAGAAGATCGCCGTGACAGCAACGATGACCGCCGCCGCGGGCGTCGGCGCGCTGGGATTCGCGGCCGCGCCGGCGCAGGCCGACAAAGGGTGGTGGCACGTGCCCGATCCCGTACCACCGCCGGGAGTGATAAATCACGTCCCGTTCGCGCCGCCGCCTGGTCAGATCGCCAAGTTGCCGTTCGTGCCGCCGCCCGGGCATTGGGACAAGCCCTGGAAGTGGCTCCCGTAGCTGGTCGACGCGCTATTGCGAGAACGAGATGGACGTCTCCGATTGCCGGCGCCGATCTTGACGGCCCTACGCCACAATCGGACCGACGGGCGGTTATTGTCGAAGCCATGCGCATCATCGTCATGGCGCTCGGCGTGCTGGTTGCGTTGGCCGGTCTCCTGTTCGCGCTGCAGGGATTCGGCGCAGTGGGCGGCAGCCCGATGAGCAACACCACCATGTGGTCCATCCTTGGTCCGATCATCGCGCTGATCGGCATCGCTATCGCGTTCGGCGCGCTTCGCGGCCGTCGCTAATCAGCTGGCCCCTCCGGCGCCACAACATCGAAAGTCATTTGCCTGACCAGTGTCTCGCCCGCGGGTAGACAGCTCGCAGCTTGATCGGTCGTAAAGCCATCGCAATGCGGAGCGGCGAGATCCCAGTAGACATCGACGACGTGTGGGCCAGGGGGGAGCGGGGCCAGTGCGCCGTGGCTGCTCACCGTGTTGACAGCGGGAAACCCTACCGCCTCGGGCACTTGGCCCACCCAGAGAACGTCGTTTGGGAAGGAATGGTTCGACTTGTACGGTGATCCCGGATCGATCACATACTCGACCTTCTTGAGTTTGCCGCGGAAGTCATCCAGCGGTGTGGCCCAGTCAGTGGCGAAGCCCGATGGCACCTGTTCGAAGCTCTTGTTCATGATCCATGGGACGGACGGAGACCATCGCTTTCCCGCGGTCAACTGATTGCAGTCGGGGCTGATGATCGAAACCTGAGGGCGGTACACCTGGTCCAGAGTCATGCCGTTCGACGCAACGCACGGCTCGTTGCCGCCGAACTTGGCCGCCGCGGACGGGCTAAGAACGAGCGCCGTCGCGGAAAGAACAGCCGCCGAAAGTAGGGCGAACCACAACCTGCGCCTGGGGGTGCTGAAACGATGGGACATCGTCGTCCTCTCCATTTGCTGACGAATAGTCCCAGCCAACTCCCAGCGATCTGCCAAGTCAACGATGTTGCCGATCGCGGTGCCGGCGGAAGAGTCATCTACCCCGCAAACCCGCTCGGTGTCGCATAGGCGACGGGTCGGCCCGCCAGCCAAGCAGGATGACGGGAGCGCACCGTGACGATGTTGCCTTCGGCGCGGATCGCTACCTAGCTCGATGTCGGGTGACTTGACTCTGTAGTTGGGTACAGGGTTCATGCTGGTGGGGTGAGAACCAGCGAGGTAGCCGCACAGGCGCACGTCAATACCCAAACCCTGCGGTACTACGAACGCCGTGGGTTGCTGCCCGAACCCGAGCGCACCAAGTCGGGTTACCGGGCATATACGGCAGACACTGTGAGGGTGGTGCGGTTCGTCAAGCGTGCCCAACAACTTGGATTCACGCTCAGCGACATCGAGGAACTGTTGCACCTGGCGGACGGCGGTCCCGACGCGTGCGAGGAGGCCCGGACGATGGCCCGCGCCCGGATCGCCGACCTGCAGCAGCGAATCGAGGAACTCGCCGGCATGCGTGATGCGCTTGCCCGCTTGATCGACACCTGCGATCAGCCCCGCACCGAGCGTATGTGCCCGATCCTGCGTGACATCGAAACCGCCGCAGCCGCAGGGATGTGATCCGCATGCGCATCGAAATTCTCACCGCACCGGGATGCCCCAACGCCGCCGGCGCCAAAGAAACGGTCGCCGAGTGCCTCACCGCCCTCGGTGTTGAGGCCCCGATCGTCGAGCGGGTCGGTCGGTACCCGTCTCCGACCATCCTCATCGACGGTGTCGACGTGATGGGCTCCGCGCCGGGAGTGCCGATCGGTGATGCGTGCCGCCTCGACCTACCAACACCTCAACGCGTCCTGGAGGCATTGCGCGGCCGGCCACAACAACCATCCACACGGTAAGGACACCGCCCAATATGACTGCCGACCGCTTCGCCGCCTCCATTGCGGACACCTTGTTTGGCCCCGATCAACAGACCGGCAGGCACCTGATGCGCACCGCGATGCAGCTGCTCGCCCGTGGCAACCCGGTCACGGTGACCGAGCTCGCTGCGGCCGCCGGCATCGATGTCGCTGACGTGCGCAATGCGCCCGCTGGCCAAGACATCGAGTACGACGACCAGGACCGCATCGTCGGTTGGGGACTAACTCTCAACCCCACCCCCCACGCCTTCGTCGTGGACGGTAACCAGCTCTATACGTGGTGTGCTGCTGACACCCTGATGTTCCCGGCGATCCTCGGCAGCCGTGCGCAGGTCGAATCGCGTTGCCCGACCACGGACACCGTCATTCGCCTCACCATCGACCCGCGAGCCGGGGTCACCGCCATGTCCCCGGGCACCGCCGTGATTTCGATTCCCGACTCCCAGGAGATGGACATCACCCGGGTGCGTGCCACTTGCTGCAACCCGGGCCGCTTCTTCGCCACCGCCGAGGCAGCCGAGGGCTGGCTCGCACAACATCCCGACGGAGCCGTGCTGCCCGTCGCCGACGCGTACCCGCAACTGGGTCCCATCAGTGACCGGCTCCTCGAACTGCCCGACACCTCCAATCGCTGAGCCCGCCGAGCCGAACAACCAAGGACCACACCACATTCCAACGGTTCAATGCCACCGGATGCCCGAGGTGAGGCAGGTAATACGAGATTGCTGGCCTGCCTCAAATTCGCACGCACCCATGCTTGCCCAACGGGATCGCTGCTGGGCTGGTCTGCCGCAATCGATGCTGGCCGATCCAACAGCCCCAACAACAACGTTGGACCTTCGGTGCCGTCACGGGTCGAGGGTGAGCTGGTGGGCGTGGAAGTCGAAATGCTTCCCGGGGTAGCGGTAAACATCCTCAAGCGTCATGTAGTCCTCAAAAAACGGGTCCCACGGCGTCGGGAAATGCATCCCGCGGTGGAAGGCATTGTTGTGTTCCCGGGCAAGTTTGCGATGCAGCGAGGCGATAACGCGATCCATCTTCGCGCCCATCTTGCGGCGGTTGTACACCGTGGCGGCCGCACAGGAGCCGTAGTAGTTGATGACGTGGAACGGTCCGCTAGCGGCTTTGAGGGCTTTGGCAAAGACGTCGCTTGCGGCATCAGGCAGCCGGCTGAAGGCATTCACAAGAACGAGCAACCGTTGCACGATCATGTAGCCAAAAACCATGTGGAACAACAACTGCTCGTTGGTCCATCGGGTCCCGCGCGTAGGCTTGGCCCAGGCATCTTGGCGCTCCGCGTCGGCGAGCAGTCGGTGAAACTCGACCCGTGCACGCTCTAGATCGGCCGCGATAGCTGCGCGGTCAATTGTGCTGTCCTCGGCAGCCACGCAACAACGCTAAATGGAGAGAGCCTAACTGGGGCAATCGGCCCGCCACCTGACGAAGATGACGGGCCGACCCGAGCGGAAGCCTGGGGTCAAGAGGGCGCACGCATTGCGTCGATTCACGCTTAGTTCACGCACCCCATCTGAGGCTCTGGATACTGCGTTTGAACTGCAGAAACGCTGGTGCGCGATACTGGGATTGAACCAGTGACCTCTTCCGTGTCAGGGAAGCGCTCTCCCACTGAGCTAATCGCGCCTACATCGTCTTGGAGGTGGAGACGGGAATCGAACCCGTGTGCACGGCTTTGCAGGCCGTTGCCTCACCACTCGGCCACTCCACCGCTGGGGTTGATGCGACTGCACCCTCGAGCGGATGACGGGATTCGAACCCGCGACCCTCACCTTGGCAAGGTGATGCGCTACCAACTGCGCTACATCCGCGCGCCACGGACGAGATCGTCGCCCGTCGCGAAGGACGACGATAGTCCACTTCAGCGTAGCCGCACAAATTCCATCCGATCCCGTGCCAGGCGCGACGCCGGGCCTGGAATCAGAAGGTGCGTGACCATACGCTGGGCCCTCGCAGCTGGCGGAAGATGGACAAGGGCACCCTGCGCCGTCGTGCTACCTTCGACGTCGTTCCCAGGTCTCGTAGCTCAGTGGGAGAGCGTCCGCCTCACACGCGGAAGGTCGCTGGTTCGAAACCAGCCGGGACCACTCACTCGACTCCGCTTGCAACGCTTTCCTGCGCCGCACGACGACGCCGCACGATCGGCACTGCGATCGACGCCACCAGCGCGAGCACGACCACGACCCACAGCACGATGGTGATCGGGCTGGACACCAAGATCGAGGGATCGCCCTCGGAAATCGTGAGCGCGCGGCGTAACTGTTGTTCGGCGAGCGGGCCAAGAATCAGTCCCACGACTGCGGGGGCTATGGGGATCCCGCCTTGCAGCATGAGTAGGCCGAGCAGCCCGAGCCCGCACAGGATAACGAGGTCGAAGGTGGTGCCGCCGGTGGCGAACGCGCCGAGCGTGGCGAACACCAGAACGCCGGCGTAGATCCCGTACGCGGGGATGGTCAACAGGCGCGCCCACACCTTGGCCATCGGCAGGTTGAGCACGAGCAACATCACGTTGCCGATGTAGAGGCTGGCGATCAGCGTCCACACCAGCGGGCCCGATTCGCTGAACAACTCCGGACCCGGTTGCAGGCCGTAGGACTGGAACGCGACGAGGATGACTGCCGCGGTGGCCGACGTCGGGAGTCCGATTGTCAGCAGGGGGACCAGCACCCCGGCCGCGGCCGCATTGTTGGCCGCCTCTGGGCCCGCGACGCCCTCGATGGCGCCGTGTCCGAACTCTTCGGGGTGCTTGCTCAGCCGTTTTTCGGTGGCATAACTGAGGAACGTCGGCACCTCGGCACCGCCGGCGGGCAGGGCACCGATCGGGAATCCGAACGCCGTGCCGCGCAGCCACGCCGGCCATGATCGCCGAAAGTCCTTACGCGACAACAGCGCACGATCCCGCAGCGGTTCGACGGTCGTCCCGCCGGTGCCGGTCAGTAGGTGTCGGAACGCCTCGCCGAGCGCGAACAGCGCGATCACCACGATGACGACGTCGATGCCGTCAAATAGCGAGTCGATACCGAATGTGAGCCGGGGTTGGCCGGTCTGCGAGTCGATACCGATGAGGCCGATGGTGACACCAAGCAGAAGGCTGGCCGCGCCCTTGAGCAGGTTGTCGCCCAGCAAGGCGCTCACCGTCACGAACGCCACGGCCATCAGTGCCACGTACTCCGGTGGGCCGAAGCTCGTCGCGAAGTCGGCGACCGCCGGTGCGACGAAGGTCAGCGCGATAGTGCCGATCGTGCCCGCGACAAAGCTGCCGACCGCGGCGGTGGCCAGCGCGGCCGCGGCTCTGCCTGCGCGCGCCATCTTGTTGCCCTCGAG
>NZ_JBOGDB010000085.1:0-2228 GCF_050701515.1 Mycobacterium sp.
CCGCATCGGCACCCCGTTCGGCGATGAGCCGGCGAGCGGCATCGAGCAGCAGCGCCCGGTTGCGGGCGGCGTCGCCGCGTTCCTGCGGCGCGGATACCGGCAGTCCGCCGAGCTGGTCGACGCGCATTTTTGCACCCTAACGCAGCCGGAATAGATCGGACCACAGTCCGGTTTCGTCATGCAAGGATGTAAGCCAACACCGAAGGGACTCGACAATGGCGGACGTCAAAGTACTGGCGCTGGTGGGGAGCCTGCGGGCCGCATCGGTGAACCGCCAGCTGGCCGAGCTGGCCGCGGACACCGCCCCGGACGGGGTGGCGGTGACGCTGTTCGACGGGCTGGGCGAGCTGCCGTTCTACAACGAGGACATCGACAACGACTCGGTAGCGGGCGGGGTGCCCGCCCCCGTAGTGGCGCTGCGCACCGCCGCCGCCGATGCCGACGCCGCGCTGGTCGTCACGCCGGAGAACAATGGCAGCATCCCGGCCGTGCTGAAGAACGCCATCGACTGGCTGTCGCGGCCCTTCGGGCAGAGTGTGCTCGCAGCCAAGCCGGTGGGAGTGATCGGGGCCGCGGCCAGCCGCAGTGGGGGAGCGCGCGCACACGATGACACCCGCAGGTCGTTCAACTCGTTCGGCAGCGGCCTGCCGAGGGTGGTCGAGTCCATCACGCTGTCGGTGCCGATTCGCTCCTTGGATGGTAAGCACCCGGGGGAGAACGCCGAGGTCGCCGACAAGCTGCGCGACCTGGTGGGCAAATTGGCCGCCGAGGTGTCCTGACTTCTGGCGGCGCGATGGCCGCCGGATGGGGTGATCGAGACCCGCCGGCGGCTTTGCTGTTATCACGCCGCAACCGATGGCGCGGCCAACCCTGTCGGTGTGCGGTGATAAACCTGGAGGTGAGCGGCGACACGGGCGGGAATGTGACCCGCGACACGCCGGTGCGACGGCTTACGACCAGGAGATTTCATGAATGTTATTTAGAAGATGTTGTATCCCTTCGGAATGTCGGCCACTAGGTGTAGTGTTTTCCACACCGACAGACCCCCACGGTTCCCAAGCTTTTCGAGGGTCGGCCGGAGCGCTGAATCCGGCGGAATCGGTTTCCGACACGTCGGTCAAGCACCCCCGGACGGCAGGAATTTTGAGGGCCCGCGGGTCGCTGAAACCAGCGATATGCAGTACCCGATCAGTTGCCAGTCCCGACTTCCGCAGAGGAGCCGTACCGCCGATGAACATCACCGTGTACACCAAGCCCGCATGCGTGCAGTGCAACGCCACCTACAAGGCGCTGGAGAAGCACGGCATCGCCTTCGAGAAGGTCGACATCACCCTCGACACCGAGGCGCGGGACTATGTCATGGCGCTGGGCTACCTGCAGGCGCCCGTCGTGGTGGCCGGCAACGAGCACTGGTCGGGGTTCCGTCCCGATCGCATCAAGGCGCTGGGCGGAACCGGGGTACTCACCGCATAAGCGGTGTTCCGACAGTTAGGAAGGAGAACGGATGAGCAACCTCGTCTACTTCTCCAGCGTGTCGGAAAACACCCACCGCTTCGTGCAGAAGCTCGGCCTCCCCGCTATCCGGATCCCGCTGCACGGCCGCATCGAGGTCGACGAGCCGTACGTGTTGGTGCTGCCCACCTACGGTGGTGGGCGCGCCACACCGGACATCAATGACGGGGGCTACGTCCCCAAGCAGGTCATCGCCTTCCTGAACAACGAGCACAACCGATCGCTAATCCGCGGTGTCATCGCGGCCGGTAACAACAACTTCGGTGCGGAATTCGCCTACGCGGGCAACGTGGTGTCCACCAAGTGTGGCGTTCCGTACCTGTACCGCTTCGAACTGATGGGAACCCCCGACGACGTGGACGCCGTCCGAGCGGGGCTCGCGGACTTCTGGAAGGACGAGACGTGCCACCAACCGTCGCAGCTGCAGAGCCTGTAACCTCCGCCGCCCCTGGCACCCACTCTTCAGGCGCGGACGAGACGGACTATCACGCGCTCAACGCGATGCTGAATCTGTACGACGCCGACGGCAAGATTCAGTTCGACAAGGATGTGCAGGCCGCGCATCAGTACTTCCGCGAGCACGTCAACCAGAACACGGTGTTCTTCCACGACATCGACGAGAAGCTGGATTACCTGATCCAGCAGAACTATTACGAGCGTGAGGTGCTCGATCAGTACTCACGCAACTTCGTCAAGACCCTGCTCGACCGCGCCTA
>NZ_JBOGDB010000086.1:0-14272 GCF_050701515.1 Mycobacterium sp.
AGTACGTGCAGGTGAATCAGGGCATCGTGGGCTTCAACAACTGGCTCGCCGGCCACCTGCAACAGTTGCGCCACAATCCGGGCGACGACCTGATGAGCCAGATCATTCAGGCCTCCGACAAGGGCCCGCGCCTGACGAGCGACGAGCTGCAGGCGCTCGCGGGCCTGGTGCTGGCGGCCGGGTTCGAAACCACGGTCAACCTGCTGGGCAACGGGATTCGGATGCTGCTCGATGCGCCAGAGCATCTGGATACCCTGGCCGCCCGCCCCGAGCTGTGGCCCAACGCGGTCGAGGAGATTCTGCGGCTCGAGTCCCCGGTGCAATTGACCGCGCGAGTGGCGTGCAAGGACATCGATGTGGCGGGCACGCGCGTGCTACGGGACGAGTTGGTGATCATCCACCTGGCCGGGGCGAACCGCGACCCGGAGGTCTTCGCCGACCCGCACCGCTTCGACATTGAACGCGACAACGTCGGCAAGCATCTGTCGTTCTCCGGCGGCAGGCACTTCTGCCTGGGCGCGGCGCTGGCCCGTGCCGAAGGGGAAGTCGGGTTGCGAGCATTCTTCGACCGCTACCCGGACGCCCGGCTGGCAGGAACCGGAAGCCGGCGCGATACCAGGGTTTTGCGGGGCTGGTCGTCGCTACCGGTGCGGCTGGGTACGCCCCACGCAGTACGGTTATGACGTGGATTTCCGTGCGGCGCTCATCGACGAGACCGGGGCGTTCGGCGAACTGATTCGCAAGGCCGATCCGTCCACCCCGATTCCGACGTGCCCGGACTGGACGATCAAGCAGTTGTTCCGGCATGTCGGCCGGGGCACCCGGTGGGCCGCACAGATCGTCGCCGACCGGAGCCAGACGGCTCTCGACCCGCGCGAGGTGCCTGACGGCAAGCCGCCGGACGACCCGGACACCGCCATCGACTGGCTCACCGACGGCGCCCAACTCCTTCTCGACGCGGTCGACGACGTCGGCGCCGACACCTCGGTCTGGACGTTCCTCGGTCCCCGGCCGGCGCAGTGGTGGATCCGGCGGCGGGTCCATGAAGCGACCGTGCATCGCGCCGACGCGGCGCTGGCGCTCGGCGTCGATTACCGGCTGACGCCCGAGGTTGCGGCCGACGGAATCACCGAGTGGTTGGAGCGCATCGCCGTCGAGGCGAACGCCGAAGCCGCACCGCTGGACGCGGGCCAGACACTGCACCTGCATGCCACCGACGAGGGCCTCGGCCAGGTCGGCGAGTGGACCATCACCGGCGGTGACGACGGCATCACGTGGTCCCACGAACACGGCAAGGGCGCCGCGGCTGTGCGGGGACCGGCGAAGGACCTGCTGCTGGCCATCGTGCGTCGCCAGAGCGCGGCCGCCGCCGGCATCGAGGTGTTGGGAGACCGTGCCGTCTGGGACGGCTGGCTGGACCGCACTCCGTTCTGAGTGGCGTACGTTTCGATCATGACGACTTCGGAGATCGCGACAGTCCTCGCCTGGCACGACGCGCTGAATGAGCGGGACCTCGACACCCTGGTACAGGTGTCGAGCGACGATATCGAGTTCGGTGATGCGAACGGCGCAGGACAGGGACACGACGCGTTGTGCGAGTGGGCGAGTTCGTTGGGCGTCACCGCTGCCGTCCCAGGCCGCATGTATGTCCGCGACGGTGTGGTGGTCGCCGAAGAGCAGGACGGCAAGGCATCGGCTTTCCGTGTCGTGCGCGACCACGTCACGTCGGTTTTCCGGCACGACGACCTGGCGTCGGCGCTGGCGGCGACGGAGCTGACCGAGAAGGACCTTGCGGGCTGATGCAGGGAATCATCCTGGCCGGCGGATCGGGCACCCGGCTGTACCCGATCACCATGGGCGTGAGCAAGCAGCTGCTGCCGGTCTACGACAAGCCGCTGATCTATTACCCGCTGTCGACGTTGATCATGGCCGGTATCCGCGACATCCAAATGATCACCACCGCCGATGATGCACCGGCCTTCCGCCGACTGCTCGGGGACGGATCGGCGTTCGGCATCAACCTCACCTACGCGGTGCAAGACCAACCCGACGGGTTGGCTCAGGCGTTCGTGATCGGCGCCGACCACATCGGCACCGATTCCGTGGCACTGGTGTTGGGCGATAACATCTTCTACGGCCCCGGCCTTGGCGCTAGTCTCAGCCGCTTCCAAAACATCAGTGGCGGAGCGATTTTCGCCTACCGAGTGGCGGACCCGTCCGCCTACGGCGTGGTGGAATTCGGCGACGACGGCACGGCGCTCTCGATCGAGGAGAAACCGGCGACGCCCAAGTCGCACTATGCCGTGCCCGGTTTGTACTTCTACGACAACGAGGTAGTGAAGATCGCGCGGTCGCTGAAGAAATCCGCGCGCGGCGAGTACGAGATCACCGAGATAAACCAGGCCTATCTCAACCAGGGTCGGTTGTCCGTCGAGGTGCTCGACCGCGGCACCGCCTGGCTGGACACCGGCACCTTCGACTCGCTGCTGGACGCCAGCGATTACGTGCGCACCATCGAACGTCGCCAGGGCCTGAAGATCAGCGTGCCGGAGGAAGTGGCCTGGCGAGTCGGCTTCATCGACGATGATCAGCTGGCCGCCCGCGCGCACACGCTGCTCAAGTCCGGATACGGCGCTTACCTGCTGGAACTGCTGGAACGCTAGCGCGTTCCTACTGGCGGTAGCCGGCCAGGAAGTTGCCCAGCCGCTCGATCGCATTCGCCAGGTCACGCGACCAGGGCAGCGTGACGATGCGCAGGTGATCGGGTGCGGGCCAGTTGAATCCGGTGCCCTGGGTGACCAGGATCTTCTCCTGCAACAGCAAGTCGAGCACCAGTTGCTCGTCGTCGACGATGTCGTGCACCTCGGGATCGAGCCGGGGGAACGTGTATAGCGCACCCTCGGGTTTGACGCACGACACCCCGGGGATCTCATTGAGCTTGGACCAGGCCAGGTCCCGCTGTTCGAGCAGCCGCCCACCGGGCAGCACCAAGTCGTCGATGCTCTGATGGCCGCCGAGCGCGACCTGAATCGCATGCTGGGCAGGCACATTCGGGCACAGCCGCATGTTGGCCAGCAGGCTGATGCCTTCCAGGAAGCTGGCGGCGTGGTCCTTGGGTCCGGTGATGGCCAGCCAGCCAGCCCGGTATCCGGCGACACGGTACGCCTTGGACAGCCCGTTGAACGTCAGCGTCAACACATCGGGAGCCACTGACGCCACCGCGAAGTGTTTCGCGTCGTCGTAAAGGATCTTGTCGTAGATCTCGTCGGCCAACAGCAGCAGCTCATGCTTCCGGGCCAAATCGGCGATCTGCTCGAGGACTTCGCGGCTGTACACCGCGCCGGTGGGGTTGTTGGGATTGATCACCACGATCGCCTTGGTGCGGTCGGTGATCTTGGACTCCAGGTCGGCGACGTCGGGCTGCCAGCTCTGCGTCTCCTCACACAGGTAGTGCACCGGGGTGCCCCCGGCCAACGACGTCGACGCGGTCCACAGTGGATAGTCCGGCGCCGGGATCAGCACTTGGTCACCGTTGTCCAGCAGCGCCTGCAGCGTCATGGTGATCAGCTCGGAGACGCCGTTGCCCAAATACACGTCGTCGACATCGAATCGCGGGAAGCCGTCGACGAGTTCGTAGCGGGTGACCACCGCGCGCCGCGCGGGCAGGATGCCCTTCGAGTCGGAATAGCCCTGCGCGTACGGGAGCGCCTGAATGATGTCGCGCATGATCACGTCGGGCGCCTCGAAACCGAACGGTGCCGGGTTTCCGATGTTCAGTTTGAGAATGCGATGACCCTCGGCCTCCAGCCGTGCGGCGTGATCGTGCACCGGACCGCGGATCTCGTAGAGGACGTCCTGCAGCTTTGTCGACTGCGTGAACGTGCGCTGCCGCGGATGGTGCCCGGTGGTATGCCACGGCAGGTCGTGGGTAGTCACGTCGTCCATCGTCTCATCGAAGGCAAATCAAATTTGCCAATCGGTACCGGGTCGTGACCTTTAGCCACGTCAGCGCTTGCCGGGCGGCCGTGCGCCGCGGGCGATCCCGAGCCCCTTGACCGGTGGCCCGGACTTCTTGGACGCCTCGCCGTTGCCGTCGGCGGTCTCGCCATCGGACTCCGGCTGCGGCGGTGCGGGGGCGGGTTCGGCGGGAGCGGCGGATTCGGTTGGTGCCGCGGGCTTCTTGGCGCCCGGCCGGCGTGCACCCGGCGCAATGCCGAGGCCCTTGACGGGGGGCTCGGTTGCGGCCGGCGCCGGCTCACCTGCGGTGGATGCCGGCTCCGTCGCCGTAGACGCCGGCTCTGCCGGGGCGGAAGCCGTTGGCGCCGTGGCCTTCTTGGCGCCGGGCCGCCTGGCGCCGGCGGCGATGCCCAGGCCCTTGATCGGAGCCTCCGACTTGGCGGGTTCGGTCTCTGCGGCGGCGGGCGCTGTGGTTTCGGCTGCGGGAGCGGCCTTCTTGGCGCCGGGACGTTTCGCTCCACCCGCGATGCCGAGACCCTTGACGGGTGCGGCGGCTTGGGCCTTTTCGGCCGGCTCAGCCGGCGTGGCCTTTTCGGCCGGCTCAGCCGGCGTGGCCTTCTCGGCGGCAGGCGCCGCGGCGGGCTTGGGCTCCGCTTTCGGCTCCGCGGGTGCGGGCGCGGGCTTGGTTTCGACCGGGACCTTCGCGGCAGCGGCTTCGGCGGCCGCTCCCTTGGCTGGCAGCGTGACGGAGCTCTTGTCGAGCGAACCCAGCAGCAGCTGCGCCACGTCGAGCACCTCGATCTTGTCCTTGCCGGCCGCCTCGGCGCGGTCGTCGACGCCGTCGGTCAACATCACCCGGCAGAACGGGCATCCGGTGGCGATCTTGCCGGCGTCGGTGGCCAGCGCCTCGTCGACGCGTTCGTGGTTGACCCGCTTGCCGATGTGCTCTTCCATCCACATCCGGGCGCCGCCGGCGCCGCAGCACAGGCCGAGGTCGGCGTGGCGAGGCATCTCGGTCAGCGTGGCGCCGGAAGCGCCGATCAACTCGCGCGGCGCCTCGTAGACCTTGTTGTGCCGGCCGAGGTAGCAGGGATCGTGGTAGGTGATGTCCTGGCTGACGGGCGATACCGGAACCAGTTTCTTGTCGCGGATCAGCCGGTTCAGCAGCTGGGTGTGGTGCAGCACCGTGTAATTGCCGCCCAGCTGCGGGTATTCGCGGCCCAGCGTGTTGAAGCAATGCGGGCAGGTCACGACGACCTTGCGGTCCACCCGCTCGACGCCGGAGAACAGGCCGTCGAGGGTCTCGACGTTCTGCGCCGCCAGCTGCTGGAAGAGGAACTCGTTGCCGGACCGGCGGGCGGAGTCCCCGTTGCAGGTCTCGCCCGCGCCGAGCACCAGGTACTTCACCCCGGCGATCGCGAGCAGCTCGGCGACCGCCTTGGTGGTCTTCTTCGCCTGGTCTTCGTAGGCGCCGGCGCAGCCCACCCAGAACAGGTACTCGAAGTCTTCGAAGCTGTCGACGTCCTGGCCGAACACCGGCACGTCAAAGTCGACCTCGTCGATCCAGTTGGTGCGGTCCTTGGCGTTCTGGCCCCACGGATTGCCCTTGGTCTCCAGGTTTTTGAACAGCGCACTGAGCTCGGAGGGGAACTCGGACTCCATCATCACCTGATAGCGCCGCATGTCGATGATGTGATCGACGTGTTCGATGTCCACCGGGCATTGCTCCACACAGGCGCCGCAGGTGGTGCAGGACCAAATGACGTCGGGGTCGATGACGCCCAACTGCTCGGCGGTCCCGACCAGCGGGCGGGTTGCTTGCTCCGGGCCCGAGCCCATCACGCGGCCGAAGCCGGACTCGGGCACGTGGTGCTCCTCGGCGTGCTTCTCGCCGCGCAGCTCTTCGCCCACTCCGCCTTCGGGCGTGTTCTCGAGGGGAGTCTGCGTGTCGCCGAGGATGTAGGGCGCCTTGGCGAACAGGTGGTCGCGCAGGTCCATGATGACGAGCTTGGGGTTCAGCGGCTTTCCGGTGTTCCACGCCGGGCATTGCGACTGGCAGCGCCCACATTCCGTGCAGGTGGTGAAGTCGAGGTAGCCCTTCCAGGTGAAGTCCTCGATCTTGCCTTTGCCGAACACGGCGTCTTCGGCTGGATCCTCGAAGTCGATCGGCTTGCCCTGGTACTCCATCGGCAGCAGCGGGCCGAGGCCGTCGGGTAGCCGCTTGAAGGTCACGTTGAGCGGCGCAAGACCAATGTGCAGGTGCTTGGAGTGCAGCACGATCAACAGGAAGATCAGCATCACGCCGATGTGCAGCAGCAGCGCGATGGTCTCGATCCACTCATTGGCGCTATGGCCCAGCGGGTGCAGGACCGCGCCCATCAGTTGCGAGAAGAACGCGCCGTTCCCGTAGGGCAGGTTGTCGGTGTTCACGGCCGCGCCGCGGACGAGTGCATACGTCCAGATGACGTTGAAGATCATGAACAGGATCAGCCACGCGCCGCCGGTGTGGGATCCGTAGAACCGGGATTCGCGCCCGTGCTCCTTGGGCTGCGTGCGCAGCCGGATGACGGCGAAGGTGGCGATGCCGAGCAGCACGGCGACGGCGAAGAAGTCTTGCAGGAAGCCCAGCCCGTCCCAGCGGCCGATGAACGGAATGTGGAAATCGTGGACGAACAGCAGACCGTACGCCTCGAGGTACACCGACGCCAGGATGAAAAAGCCCCACATCGTGAAGAAGTGCGCCAGGCCCGGGATCGACCACTTCAACAGCCGGGTTTGCCCGAAAACCTCCCGGACCTGGGTGGTGATGCGGGTGCCGAGGTGGTCCTTGCGGCCGCGCTCGTCGCTGGTCATCTGGCCGGACCGGATCAGCGACGTCAGCCAGAGAATCCGCCGGGCGGCGAAGACCAGCACAAGGGCGGTCGTCCCGAGTCCGACGACGAGCCTGATCAGCGTCTGGGTGTCCACCCGCATGCCTCCCGGTGTTCAAGTTACCCAAGAGTAACTTACGATAAGTTACTTGTCGGTAACTTATGCTCGATGCCAGCTCATAGTTGCATCTCGCCGGGAAAGGCCGCTACACAGGCTGCCCTAACTTATGTGCCGGTGCCGGTGCCGGTGCCGGTGCCCGTTCCGTCACCCGTGCCCGGGTCGATGGGTGGGGTGCCGGTGCCGCCGGTTTCCCCGCCGCCGGTGCCGGGGTCGACGGGCGGGGTGCCTGGGTCGGCCGGGTCGGGGGGGCCCGGATCGGTTGGCTCGGGCTGGGGCTCCGGCGCGGGGGCGGGCTGCTCCGACGTCGTCGGCTGTGTGGTCACCGGCTGCTGCGGCGCGGGCTGGACAACCGGCCGTTGCGTCGTCGGCGCGACCCGCTGTTGCGGTCGGACCACGACGGTGGTCAGCTGCGGGGCCGGGGCGGGGGGCGGCGGGAGCACCGCCACCGCGGGCGCTGGGGACGGCACGATGCTCGTCGACGAATCGACCGGCATCGTGGCGGTTTCCCGGCTGAACATCGTCAGGCCGAACACCAGTGTGGCGATCAGCGCGGCCGCCGCCGACAGGCCGAACAGCAGGATCGGTAGGCGGCGAGGGATCTGCGGCAGTTCTTCCCACTCCTCGACGTGGGGCTGGGTTGCATCCGGGTCGCTCGGCTCGGCTTCGGACCAGGCCAGCGCCCGGAAACCCGTCGAGGGCTCGTCCGCCCCGATCGCAGCCGTTTCGGGAGCGGCGGCGGCAGCGGCCGCGGGTGTCAGGGTGGTGGCCGTCTCAACGACCCGGCTGCGGTGGGCGATCAGCGCGGCACCTTCCGCGGCGGTGAGCTGCGGGTGCGGGGTGGTGATCACCGGGGCGCGCAGGTGTTCGGACAGCCGCTGGGTGATCAGTGGAATGCGTGCGCCGCCCCCAACGGTCGCGACCGCCGAAATGCTCGCGACGGGAACACGACGGCGTTCCAAAGTCTCATCAAGGGCCGCAAGGAATTCGGTCAGCGGGACGGAGATCAGATTTTCGAGCTCCATGCGGGTCATCCGGAGGTTTGTCCGCAGTCCGGGAAGGTCGGCGACGACGGCGGTGGCCGTCTCAGCGGACAGCCGTTCCTTGGCGTGCCGGCACTCGTCGCGCAGCCGAGCAAGCGATCCGACCATCGCGGTTCCCGACGGATCTGCTTCGGAAGCCTCGAACATTCCCGCCACGACCTCGGTCAGGATCGCCTGGTCGATCTGGTCGCCCGAGAAGTCGGGGAAGCGGACCGTCTCGCCGATGAGCGTGTAGTGCGACGCCGCGTCGACCAGCGTGATGCTGGTTCCACTGCCACCGAAGTCGCACAGCACGATCACGCCGGCCGACGGTAACCCGGGATTCGACCGCAGTGCGGTCACCGCCGCAGTGGCATCGGAGACCAGCGCCAGCCGGCTCAAGCCCGGCTTGTGCCGCAGTGTTGCGCGCAAGGCGTCGACGACGGGACGGCGCCAATGCGCAGGCACCGTCGCTGCTGCCGCGGAGACCGGCGCTCCGTTGGCTGTGGTGTGGGCCATGGTGTCAAGTGCCTCGGCGAGCAGCATCTCGGATCGATGCTTGGTGCCGTCGGGGGCCACCATCGGGATGGGATCGCCGATGCGGTCGACGAAGCCGGTGAGTACCAGACCGCGCTCCAATGTCAGCGCTGAGGGCCGAACCACAGCGTGTTGTCCGTCACGCGTCCCCGCAAGATTGGTCGCACCAATCGACAGGCCAAGCGAATTGCCTTTGCCACCTTGCGGATTCGACATGTCATACACCTCTGCATCGGGTTTGGATCAAAAGATTGGATCGACCCTAAGGCGCGCGGAGGCGATCCGGATCGGTGCTCATCCCGGTGCTATACCGGCCCGGTTGGGGGAATTCGATTAGGGGATAGCAGTGCGTTGGGGGATCGGGCGGTCAGCTTGACGCGGCCAGCATGGCGCGCAGCATCGACAGCATCTCCGAGCGTGATTCCGCGCCGAGCCTGCGCCGGATCCTCGCCACGTGATGCTCGACGGTCTTCGCCGAGATGAACAGTTGATTGCCGATGTCGCGGTAGGGCATGCCGAGCAAGAGGAGTTCGGCGACCTCGCGCTCGCGGTCGGACAGTCGCGAAGACGGCGTGCGTGACGACGCGGTCGCCGCTGCGGCGGCGGGCACAGACTCGACACCGGGACCGTCGTCGACCGCGGTCGTCTGTTTGAGGTCGCGCGCCAAACCGAGCATCGCGCCGGACACCCGGCCGTCCGGGGTCTGTAGCGCCGCCTGCCCGGCCAGCCGGGTGGCATCCCAGGTGAGCCCGAACTGTGACAACGACCGGGCCGCCGCGGTGACTTCATCGGTGTCGACGTGGTTGGCGAGCACCCGAAGCCACGTCCGCCCCGCGCCGGCGAGTGCCTTGGCGAAAGCGCTGTTGCCGGCAGCGGCGGTGAGCGCCTGGCCGTGCGGAGCGACCGATTCCGGAGAATTCGCGAGGATTCCCGCATGGACGCCCGCCCAGTGCAGCGCGACGGACCACAACACCGGATCACCCACCGATTTGAGCAGACCGAACGCCTCGTCCAGCGTGTGCTGAAGCCGGTCGACCTGGCGCATCCGCGCGGCCGCCACCCACAGCTCGCCGAGGGGCAGCAGCGAGAACAAGTCGACGGAGTACTCGGCGAGTACTTCCATTGCGGCGAACCAGTGCTTCTGCATTGCGCCGCTGTCGCCGCTGCGGCGGGCGATGGCCGTGTTCAGCGCCGCCGCCCACAATGCGTCGCGCCGGTGCAGCGACGCGTCGCCGACCGCGGCGGCGTCGGCGACTGCCGAACCCAACTGCCCGTCCTGCATCCGAACCCAGCCCAGCAGCAGCCGGTGCCGATGGGCCGAGAAGATATCGTCCTCGCTACCGGCCCGCACGGCCCGGGCGATGACGCTGCGAGCCCGCACCGGATCACCGCCGTGCAGCGCGGCCAGTGTGACCAGAGCCGCCGGGCTGTCCGGCGCGACACCGGGCTGTTGCTGTTCGGCGCTGATCGACTGCCCTAGTCGGGCCACAGCGACCGGGAACGGCTGGTCGAGGGAGAGCAACAGCCCCTCGGCCAGGCTGCGCGCCGCCCGCGCGGTTGACGTTGGCGGGCCGGCACTTTCGGAGCTGAGCGACGCCTGCGCGGCGGGCACATCGCCGGCGGCGACCGACACGACGGCACCGGCGGCGCTGACGAAGGCGTCCGGATATGGGCCCAACCATCGGAACAAGTCCGCTGCTTGGGCGGTGCTGCCGTCGTGAACCGCGATGCTACCTGCGATCCGGACCGCCGCCGCCCGTTCGGACGGGTCGTCGGAAGCCAGCAGCTCATCGGCCAGCCGACTCGCGGTGGTGCAGTCACCGGTCATCGCCAGCGCATCAGCGAGGCGGGCACTCAGTGCCGTGGCCCCGGCCTCAGCCGCGGCGCGGTAAAGTCTTGCCGCCCTCGCGGGTTGGCCTCGACTGAGCGAGGCGAGGTCGGTTAGCGCATTGGCGAGTCGGTCATCGCGCAGCCCGTGCTCAGCCATCCGCAGCGCGAGATCCGATGACAGCGCTGATAATTCGATCTGCGAACACAGCAGCGAGATCTCGACATCGTGATGCCTTGCGGCCCCGATGATCTGGGCGATGCCACGGTGTACCGAGCGCAGGAATGCCTGGCTATGCGACGGTTCGATAAGGCCACTGGCGCGGGCACGATCAACCAGTCGTTGTGCTTCGTCCGCGTTCATCTGCAGTGCCGCTGCGACGTCGTCGGGTCCGAGTTCCGGGCTCAGCGATGAGACCAGCAGGGTGTCCAGCACCGGCTCTTCAACGCGCCGCAATCGCTCGATCAATGCGAATCTTGCAGCCTGTACTAGCGCCGTCGCCGGCGGTTCGCCATCGGGGGATACCGCAGCGGCGATCGCGGGCCGCAATAAGAAGGGCAGACCCGCTGTGGAAACCATGAGGGCCCGGATGATTTCGGTCGGGGGTGGTGCGCCAATGGCGACGGCGGCCGCCTCGCTGACCTCGGACGGGGCTAACGACCCCAGCGATATCACGCGACTCTGTCGCTCCATCGCCGTGGCCAGCGCCCGCAACGCCGACTGGTGGGCGAGCGGTTCGGCGGCGACCACCACCGTCGATGTCGGGTCCGACACGCGCTCGGCGAGTTGATGGAGTTCCTCTTCGGTCAACAGGTGTGCGTCGTCGATGACGATGGCCGCATCGCGATCGTCGTCGCGGGGAGCTCTGGTCAGCACCGCCACATCTGCGTCCCGCAATATCGCCCGAATCACGGCGAGCACCGAACTCTTGCCGGTGCCGATACCGCCAGACACCAGGATCTTGACCGGCTCGGTCGGTGCGGCGATCAGTGCCGATACCGCGTCGCGGGCCGGCGGCGGGATGTCGGTGAAATGCTCAGGCTCCGGTCCGGCCATCACTGTCGCTCCGCTGCTATGGCCCGATCGGGACGACGGGTGCTTCGACGGGAGCCGGCGGCTCTGCCGGCTCCGGCACCAAGCCCGCGGCGCCGCCCGGCTCCGGTTCTGGCTCGGGCTCGGGCTCGGGTGGGGACGTCGTGGTCGTCGTGGTGGTCGTGGTGGTCGTGGTGGTCGTTGTCGTGGTGGTTGTGGTGGTGGTCGGCGACGTGGTGGTTGTCGTT
Organism: Mycobacterium sp.; assembly: GCF_050701515.1. GTDB lineage: Bacteria > Actinomycetota > Actinomycetes > Mycobacteriales > Mycobacteriaceae > Mycobacterium. The sequence continues at coordinate 11,613 of NZ_JBOGDB010000086.1, forward strand.
GGCGGCGTGGTCGTCGGGGACGGCGGCGGAGGTGTCACCACCGTCGTGCTCGGCCGGCCATCGGGTCCCGTCACCGTGACGGTTTGTGGAGCGACGGTCCTGGGTTGTTCCGGCGACGGCTCCATGGAAAGGGTGGTGCTGGTCTCGGTGACCGGCCCCAGGATGCCGCTGTTACTGGTCAGCGTGACCGCCAAGCCACCGATGGCGAGCAGCGCGGCCGCGGCCGCCGCGCCGAACAGAATGGGCGGACGCTTGTACCAGGGCAGCGGTTCCGGCTCGGCGGCGTAGTCCTGCTCTTCTGGGGGCGCAAAGGCCACCGGTGGCCGTGCATCGGTTGGCCCGGTGTAGATGTCGGCGTTGTAGTCCTCGCCGGTGTAGGGCACCGGCTCGCCGGCCGGCGCATCGTCCTGCGACCACGCCAGCGCGCGGAAGGTCGCCGATTCGGCGCCGTCTGCGGCCGATTCGCTCGCGGCCAGTCCCGCGGCTCCGGCAGCCCAGGCAGCGGCGGCCATGCCGGTCGGGGCGTCGGCCGCGCTCGCCATCCCGGTGGGCGCATCGGCATCCAGCCCTCGGTCGGCGAGCAGCGTCGCGCCGGCAGCCACGTTGAGTTGGGACTCCGGCGTGGTGATGACCGGGACGCGGAACTGCTCGGACAGCCGCTGAGTGATCAGCGGGATGCCCGCACCGCCACCAACCGTCGCCACCGCGGCGAGACTCGAGGGGGCAATGTTGTTGCGCCCCAGTGTTTCTTCGATTGCAGTGAGGAGGCCGGTCAGTGGCCCGTCGACTAGGCTCTCCAGTTCCCTACGAGTCACCCGGGCATCGGACTGGAAGCCGGGCAGGTCCACCGGCACCACGGTGGAGGTTTCCGCCGATAGGCGCTCCTTGGCCTGCCGGCTTTCGTCGCGCAGGCGGGACAGTGATCCGACCGCCGCCGTGCCTGCTGGATCCGCGTTGTTCGCTTCGGCAGTGCCGGCGACGACGTGATTGAGTACGGCCTGGTCGATCTGGTCGCCGGAAAACTCTGTGTAACGGACGGTTGCGCCGATTGTCTGGAAGTTCGCGGTCGCGTCGGCCAGCGTGATGCTGGTGCCGCTGCCACCGAGGTCGACGAGCGCGATGACGCCGCTGGCCGGCAATCCGGGTGCGGCCTGCAGTGCGGTGAACGCCGCAACCGAGTCAGGGACCAGCGTTGCCGGGATGCCGTCCGGTGAAAGGCTTGGCTTGCTGCGCATTTCGCCGCGCAAAGCACCGATGACCGCGGGTCCCCAGTGCGCGGGCACCGCGATCGCGACGGGAGCGCCGCCGCCGACCGTGCGGGCCATCGCGTCGAGGGCCTCGACTAGAACACGTTCACCACGATGGGAGGTGCCGTCTTCGGCGACCAGCGGGACAGGGTCACCGACCCGTTCGACGAACCCGCTGAGCACCACACCCGGCTGATTGAGCGCGGGATTCTCGCCCGGAACACCGACCTCCGGCGACCGGTCGGCGAACAGCGTCAGGACCGCTCGGCGCATCACCGGAGGGTGACCGAAACGTGCCGCGACCAGGTTGGTCATCCCGATGGACAACCCGAGCGAGTCGGTCATCTGCACACCCCTGTATTCGGCCGTTCCTCACGATAGTCGCTGGATGCCCCGGGAACGGGCGGAACCCCCTAGTGGCGCAAAACCCCTAACGCCGAGTCCCCTAACGACTTCGCTGCGGGGTCGGGTTCGGCACCGATCACGCCACATCCGCCCCTGGATAGCATCGTGGTGAACCGATGAGCTTTCACTACTGGTAATCGCAATACGAAAGAAGGTGTGTCATGGCAAACGCGCTACTCGACTTTGTCATGTCGTTAGTGCGAGACCCTGACGCTGCTGCACGCTATGCCGCCGACTCCGCGCAGGCGATCAAGGACGCTAACCTTACCGATGTCACCCCTGCCGACGTGAACGGTTTGATCCCGGTCGTCTCGGAATCGCTTTCGGCGGCGGTGCCCACCACCGGCGCTGACGCGTCCTTCGGTGACGAGCTGGCCGGCAACGTGTGGACGAGCGGGGCGGCAACGTCCGCATTCGACGCGTTCGATGGTCACATCCCCGACCAGGCACTCGACGACGTGCCTTCGATAACGGCAGACTTCATGGACCAACCCGACTCAGCGGTTCGGTCGGGGCTCGACAGCCTGGCCGACGCGGGAGTGCCGACCATCACGGATGGTGAGGATCCGTCGCTGCAGTTCGACAGCCCCCTCATCGACGATGCCCCGGCCGCTTACCCGGATTCCGAGGCCGAGTGGGACCAGTCCCTGGCCGATGTCGAGAAGCTGGGCTCTGACGATTCCGGCTTCGACTTCCTCGGCTGATTCCACCAACCATGCCGTTATGCCGGCAGAATCTGCCCGCCGGAAATCATCCGAGGAGAGAATCATGACTGTCCCTAACGACCCCCTAATCCCCTAATGGGGGCCTCCCAGGTATCCCGGCATGCATTTGCCTAGGGAGGGGTGTCGACCCCGTTCCGGAGGGGTCGTCGAGTCCATAACGTAGTCCCCAGTTCGCCGGACAGCCCGGCGACAGACAGCAACCCACACAACCGAAAGGCAATTCAATGACAAGCGCAATCTCCTCCCTCCTGGACTGGCTCATGGACCTGGCTCGCCCGGGTGC
>NZ_JBOGDB010000087.1:0-40920 GCF_050701515.1 Mycobacterium sp.
CCGGCGATCACCTCGTCACTGATCGCCGTCAGCCCGGAGTCCTTGCCGACGGCTTTGGCGCCGGCCCGGCACAGCTTGATCCCGTTGTAGGCCGCGGGGTTGTGGCTGGCGGTGAACACCGCGCCCGGGCAGTCCAGCAAGCCGGACGCGAAGTACAGCTGATCGGTTGAGGCCAGGCCGATTCGGACCACGTCAAGGCCCTGGCACAGCACGCCGACGGCGAACGCGTCGGCCAGCGACGGCGAACTGGACCGCATATCGTGCCCGATCACCACTCCCCCGGCCCCGTTCTTGCCCTCGTCGCGCACCAGCCGGGCAAAGGCTCCGCCGACGTCGACGACGAACCGCTCGTCGATCTCCTCACCGACCAGGCCGCGCACGTCATACGCCTTGATGACGCGGTGGACTGCCGCAGCGGGCCGGGACATGGATCTCCTTGCAGGGGAACTCTTGGCGCCAGCCTAACCGCCGGCCGGCGGCTACTCGGCAGGGTCGGGCAACACCCGCAGGTGGCCACGCCGGCGCCCGCCTGCCTCGGGCCGACGGGTGGGCGGCGCCATCAGCGCGCCCCCGTGCGCGCCGGTCACCGGGTCGGTGAAGCCGGCAGCGATCCCGTTGACCGGCGCCGCGCCGTCACCTCCCTCACGTACGGCCTCCGCCAGCGCGATCAGGTCGTCCTCGTCGGGGTGCGACGGCAGTGGTCCGGCATGGCGCACGAGTTCCCAGCCGCGGGGGGCGGTGATCCGGCCGGCGTGGCTCACGCACAGGTCCCACGAATGCGGCTCGGACACCGTCGCCAGCGGACCCACCACCGCCGTCGAATCGGAGTAGACGAACGTCAGCGTCGCCACCGCATAGTGGGGGCACCCGGGCCGGCAGCACCGACGGGGAACATTCACGAACGAGAGGCTATCGCGGGAGAAACCCGGCACGGTGCGGACACGCGCGGCGGCCGGTGTGCCGATCTCCAACCGTTACGATCAGCCACGTGGCCGAGCGGAACCCTGGTCGAGCGCACCGTGGGCGCCACGACATGCGCGGGGCGCTGCTGCCTCCCACCGTGCCGGGCTGGCGCAGCCGCGCCGAGCGGTTCGACATGGCGGTGCTGGAGGCCTACGAACCCATCGAACGCCGTTGGCGGGACCGGGTGTCGACGCTGGATGTCGCCGTCGACGAGATTCCGCGGATGTCGCCGAAGGACCCCGACAGCGTGCAGTGGCCGCCGGAGGTGGTGGCCGACGGGCCGATCGCGCTGGCCCGGCTGATCCCGGCCGGCGTCGACGTGCGAGGGAATGCCACCCGGGCACGAATCGTGTTGTTCCGCAAGCCAATCGAGCGACGGGCCAAGGACACCGTCGAACTCGCAGAGCTGCTCCATGAAGTCCTGGTGGCCCAGGTGGCCACGTATCTGGGCGTCGAGCCCTCGGTCATCGACCCGACGATCGACGACGAATGAACCGCGCAATCAGATGATGCCGCGCTTGAGGCGGCGACGCTCCCGCTCGGAGAGACCGCCCCAAATGCCGAAGCGCTCGTCGTGGGCCAGCGCGTAGTCCAGGCACGCGTCGCGAACCTCGCAGCCCATGCAGATGCGCTTGGCCTCCCGGGTCGAACCGCCCTTCTCGGGGAAGAACGCCTCCGGGTCTGTTTGCGCGCACAGTGCGCGCTCTTGCCATTGGTCATCGGTTGTTGCCGGAGCAACTTCGTATGGTTCGGTTCGGTCGGGCACCAAACTCAATTGGGGACGCCCTGATGCCCCAATTGGCGCCGGCCCAGTATTGGTGTGCGGGGTACTGCCTACTGAGCCGAGTACCCGAATATCGAATCGCGCATGACCATCGAAATCGACGTGCTCAAAAGACATGTTCCGCCTCCTCACCTGGTCTCGTAGATCCGCTATGGGGCCCCACGATGAAGATGTGCGGCCATCTCAATTCGAACAAGTGATCGAATCTCGGTCTGCGACACCGGAACCGGCCGGCCAACCGGGAAATGACACCTATGTGATTACACACTTGTTAGCTGCCGGGGTCAAGCGCTGGAACAGAAATTCATACCATCTCGTGACCTGATTTCGGTGTGTCCGCGCCCCGGCGTGTCTGTCACACCACCGCGCCGAGACCGGTTGGCGGCTAAGGGCCTAATGTCGGTCGATGTGAAGGTCACCGTTCTGGTCGGCGGGGTCGGTGGCGCCCGCTTCCTGTTGGGCGTACAGCACCTGCTCGGGCTTGGCCGCTTCGGCCCCGGCTCCGCAGATCACGATTTGGCCGCGATCGTCAACATCGGCGACGACGCCTGGATGTACGGGGTACGGATCTGCCCGGACCTCGACACCTGCATGTACACCCTCGGCGGCGGCATCGACCCCGAACGCGGCTGGGGGCATCGCGACGAAACCTGGCATGCCAAGGAGGAACTCGCGGCCTACGGCGTGCAGCCCGATTGGTTCGGGCTGGGTGACCGCGACCTGGCCACGCACCTGGTCCGCAGCCAGATGCTGCGGGCGGGGTTTCCGCTCTCCGAGGTGACCGCGGCGCTGTGCCATCGCTGGTCGCCGGGGGCGCGTCTGCTGCCGGTCAGCGACGACCGCAGCGAAACCCATGTCGTCATCACCGATCCCGAACCGGGTGAGCGGGCCGGAGAGAAGCGAGCCATCCACTTTCAGGAATGGTGGGTGCGGTATCGCGCGCGGGTAGAAACGCACAGCTTCGCGTTCGTCGGCGCTGAGGCGGCCACCGCGGGACCCGGCGTCACCGAAGCCATTGCCTCGGCCGACGTGGTGCTGCTGGCACCGTCCAACCCGGTGGTCAGCATCGGCGCGATCCTGGCCATCCCCGGGATCCGCGCCGCGTTGCGCTCGACCCCGGCGCGCATCATCGGCTACTCCCCGATCGTCGCCGGTAAGCCGTTGCGGGGAATGGCCGACGAGTGCCTGTCGGTGATCGGGGTGGCCAGCACGTCGGAGGCGGTCGGCGGTTACTACGGCCCGCGCTCGGACGTCGGCATCCTGGACGGCTGGCTGGTGCACGAGGCCGACCACGCCGAGATCGCCGGCGTCGAAGTCCGATCCGTACCTCTGCTGATGACCGACCCGGCAACCACCGCGGAGATGGTTCGCGCCGGGCTGGAGCTGGCAGGGGTCAAGCCGTGACCGACCATGGCTCCGCCGCGGCGGTCGAGCTGCTGCCGCTGCCCGGGCTGCCGGAGTTCCGGCCCGGCGACGACCTCGCCGCCGCGATCGCGGAGGCGGCGCCCTGGCTGCGCGACGACGACATCGTGGTGGTCACCAGCAAGGTGCTGTCCAAGTGCGAAGGCCGTATCGTGCCGGCGCCGGAAGATCCGGAGGAACGGGATCGCTTGCGACGCAAGCTGATCAACGCCGAGGCTGTCCGGGTGCTGGCCCGCAAGGGCCGCACCCTGATCACCGAGAACGCACTCGGGCTGGTGCAGGCTGCCGCGGGCGTGGACGGCTCCAACGTGGGCGCCACCGAGCTGGCGCTGTTGCCCGTCGACCCCGACGGCAGCGCCGCGGCGCTGCGCACCGGCCTGCGCGAGCGGCTCGGTGTGACGGTCGGCGTGATCGTCAGCGACACCATGGGACGGGCCTGGCGCAACGGCCAGACCGATGCCGCCATCGGCGCGGCCGGGCTGACGGTGCTGCACGGCTACGCCGGAGCGCTGGACGCACACGGCAACGAGCTCGTCGTCACCGAGGTCGCGGTGGCCGACGAGATCGCCGCCGCCGCCGACCTGGTGAAGGGCAAGCTGACTGGCATCCCGGTCGCGGTGGTGCGCGGACTGACGTTGCGGGACAACGGATCCAATGCCCGCACACTGCTGCGGCCGGGTACCGACGACCTGTTCTGGTTGGGCACCGAGGAGGCGCTGGCGATGGGCCGGGGCCAAGCCCAGTTGCTGCGCCGGTCGGTTCGGCAGTTCAGCGCAAAGCCGGTACCCCGGGAGATCATCGAAGCCGCCGTCGGCGAGGCACTCACCGCGCCCGCGCCGCACCACACCCGGCCGGTGCGATTCGTCTGGCTGGCCGAGACAGGCACCAGGACCCGGCTGTTGGACCGCATGAAAGACCGGTGGCGATCCGACCTCACCGGCGACGGGAAGCCGCCGGAGGCGGTCGAACGCCGGGTTAGTCGCGGCCAGATCCTCTACGACGCACCCGAACTGGTGATCCCGTTCTTGGTTCCCGATGGCGCACACAACTACCCGGACGCGGCCAGGACCGCCGCCGAGCACACCATGTTCACCGTCGCGGTCGGCGCGGCGGTGCAGGCGCTACTGGTCGCGCTGGCCGTGCGCGGAGTGGGGAGCTGCTGGATCGGCTCAACGATCTTCGCCGCCGACCTGGTCCGCGCCGAATTGGACCTGCCGGAGGATTGGGAACCGCTGGGCGCCATCGCGATCGGCTATCCGGTGCAACCGTCCGGTCCCCGCGAACCGGCGCCGACCGAGGGCCTGCTGGTGCGCAAATGAATTCTCTGCGCGACTCCACCGTCGAAGTGCTCACGTCCTGGCAAGCACCCGATCACGCACAGGACACCCTGCGGCATGCGGTGCTGGCGTTCGTGGTGGCCCGCGAAGACGCCTGCCGACGGCAATGCGTGGCCGGCCATGTCACCGCCTCCGCGCTGGTGCTCGACCACACCGGGACGCACGCCCTGCTCACCCTGCATCCGCGGTTCGGGCGCTGGCTGCAACTCGGCGGCCACTGCGAGGACACCGACACCGACATCGTCGCCGCCGCCCTGCGCGAGGCGTCCGAAGAATCCGGTATCGCCGGGCTGACCTTCGACCCGAACATGGCGGCCCTGCACGTGCATCCGGTGGTCTGCTCGCTGGGCGTGCCGACCCGTCACCTCGACCTGCAGTTCATCGGTCATGCCCCGCCCGACGCCGAAATCAATTGCAGCGACGAGTCATTGGACTTGCGCTGGTGGCCACTCGACGGGCTGCCGGACGACACCGACTTCGGCCTGGCCCAACTCGCCACGACGGCGAGCCGTCGAATATCCGATGCGGCGAGGCGTCACACGTCGGTGGAGTAGCGGATGCCGCCGTCGGGGATGGCCACCCCGGGCCACACCCGGGCCCCACGCAGCAGCTCGCAGCGCGCGCCGATGTCGGCGCCGTCGCCGATCACGCCGTCGCGGATCAGTGCGCGCGGGCCGATGCGGGCGCCGAAACCGATGATCGACCGCTCGATCACCGATCCCGCCTCGACGCGCACGCCGTCGAAGATCACCGCGCCGTCCAGCCGGGTACCGGGCCCGATCTCGGCGCCGCGACCGACCACCGTTCCGCCGATCAGCAGCGCACCGGGCGCCACCGCGGCCCCGTCGTGCACCAGCTTCTCGCCCCGGTGCCCGCGCAGCGCGGGCGACGGTGCGATGCCGCGAACCAGGTCGGCCGAGCCGCGCACGAAGTCCTCCGGGGTGCCCATGTCGCGCCAATAGCTGGCGTCGACGTAGCCGTACATCCGCAGGCCGTCGGACAGCAGCTGGGGAAACACTTCGCGCTCCACCGACAACGCCCTGCCCTTCGGGATGCGGTCGATCACCTCGCGCTTGAACACATAACACCCGGCGTTGACCTGGTCGGTCGGTGGATCCTGGGTCTTCTCCAGAAAGGCCGTCACCACACCGTCGGCGTCGGTGGGCACGCAACCGAACGCGCGGGGATCGCCGACGCGCACCAGGTGCAGGGTCACGTCGGCGCCGTTGGTCTGGTGGCTCTCGAACAGCGCCCGCAGGTCGGCGCCGGAGAGCACGTCGCCGTTGAAGACCAGTGCGGTGTCGTGGCGCAACCTCGACGCCACGTTGGCGATCCCGCCGCCGGTCCCCAGCGGTTCGTCCTCCACCACGTATTCGATCTGCAGACCCAGCTTGGACCCGTCGCCGAACTCGGATTCGAAGACCCCCGCCTTATAAGAGGTACCGAGCACCACGTGTTCGATGCCGGCCTCGGCGATCCGGGACAGCAGATGGGTCAGAAACGGCAGCCCGGCGGTGGGCAGCATCGGCTTGGGCGCCGACAGCGTCAGCGGACGCAACCGGGTGCCTTGGCCGCCGACCAGGACGACGGCGTCTAGACCTGCTGGCTTCACTGGATTTGCCACGCTAGCGCCCTTTCGCCCGCTTACGTCGACTATTGCCGACAACCAGTCCGGAGCGCGCCGCGAGTGCGGCCCCTATCGTCCACCGCAATGGCGCCTGCCACCGCTTGGGGTATCGGTCGGCGAGGAAAGTGTAGGTGCTCCTATGATGTGCGGCCAAGTTGCGGGCGGGGTCGCGACCGGTGGCGTGGCCCTTGTCGTGCAAAATCTCCGCCGACGGCACATATACGTTCTGCCAACCGGCCTTACCTAGCCGATCCCCCAGGTCGACGTCCTCCATGTACATGAAGTATCGCTCGTCGAAGCCGGAGACCTCGTCGAAGGCATCGCGGCGCAGCAACAGGCACGATCCGGACAGCCAACCGACCGCACGTTCGCTGGGCTCGAGGCGATCCTGCCGGTAGGCCGCCGTCCACGGGTTGGATCGCCACAGCGGACCGATCACCGCGTGCATTCCGCCGCGGATCAGGCTGGGCAGGTGCCGCGCCGACGGGTACACCGAGCCGTCGGGCTCACGGATCAGCGGGCCCAGCGACGCGGCCCTCGACCAGCGGCCGGCGGCCTCGAGCAGCACGTCGATGCTGCGGGGGCCCCATTGGACGTCGGGGTTGGCGACGACGAAATACTCCGACTCCGGGCCCATTTCGGCCACCGCACGGTTCACCGCACTTCCGTAGCCGAGGTTCGCGCCGGTGCGCAGCAGCCGGGTGTTGGGGTAGCGCTCGAGGGCCGCCTCGGGGCTGCCGTCGGTCGAGCCGTTGTCGGCCATGATCACGGTCACCGGCCGGTCGGTGGCGTGCGACAGGGTGGCCAGAAACCGGTCGAGGTGTGGCCCCGGTGAGTAGGTCACCGTCACCACCACTAATTCGTCGCTCACGCGACGGAAACCAATCCGTCACTCACGGCGTTGAGGGTAGCGGGCGTTCAATCTCCCAGTGCCGCGACCAGCGCCTCGCGCCATGGTCGCAGCGGCGCCAATCCCGCGGCCACCGACTGCCGACTCGACAGCGCCGAATACGCCGGTCGGGGCGCCGGCCGCGACTGCTCGGCGCTGGTGACCGGCCGCACCCGCTCGGTGTCCGCCCCGATTCCCTCGAACACGGCGCGCGCCTGCTCGAACCGGCTGGCCGCACCCTCGTTGGCGGCGTGCAGCAGCGGCGGCGCGGCCTTACCGTCCGCGACTTGCAACAACGCATCGACCAGGTCCGCGACGTAGGTCGGCGATCCGATTTGGTCGGTGACCACGGTCACGGGTCCGTCACCTGCGGCCAGCCGACGCATCGTCCCGACGAAGTCGCCGCCGACGCCGGTGTACACCCACGACGTGCGCACCACATGTGCGTCCGGCAGAGCCGCGTGTACCTCCCGCTCGCCGGCAAGTTTGGTCCGGCCATAGACGCTGAGCGGGCCGACGGCGTCGTCGATTTCATAGGGCCGGGGCGATCCGTCGAACTCCCCGCTGAAGACGTAGTCGGTGGACACGTGAATCATCCGCGCCCCGACCTTCGCACAGGCGCGCGCGACGTTGCCGGGCCCGGCCGCGTTGACAGCATGGGCGCGCGCCTGATCGTGCTCGGCGGCGTCCACCGCGGTGTAGGCGGCGCAGTTGATCACCACGTCGCCGGGCTCGATGATTCGCTCGGCGGCGCCGGCATCGGTGATGTCCCATTGCGCCGAGGCCAGCGCCAGCACATCGCGTCCCCGCCGCCGGGCCTGCTGGGCCAGAAACCGCCCGACCTGCCCGCCGGCCCCGGTGATCACGATCCGGTAGACCACGCAACAGAGTCTGGCACGCCGAACTCGGCTACCGGGTCTGCGCCCCTAACGCAAGTAACCTGGGCTGATGCCCTCTCGCCTGTTGCGTGTCGCCGCGGTGGCGGTGGCGGCGACGATCGTCATCGGAACCGGGGTGGCGTGGGGCAAGATCCGATCGTTCGAGTCCGGCATCAACCAGATCTTCTCCGAAGCGCTCGGCGGCGGCGGCGAAGACGGCGCGATCGACATCCTGCTGGTCGGCTTGGACAGCCGGACCGATGCGCACGGCAACCCATTGTCCGAAGAGGAGCTGGCCACCCTGCGGGCCGGTGACGACGAGGCGACCAACACCGACACCATCATTTTGGTGCGCATTCCCAACAACGGGAAGTCGGCCACCGCGATCTCCATCCCGCGCGACTCGTACGTCGACGCGCCCAGCATCGGGAAGATGAAGATCAATGGGGTGTACGGCCAAGTCCACCTCGAGAAGTTGAAGAAGTTGGTCGAGGAAAAGGGTGTGGACCCGTCAGCGGCCGAACCAGAAGCGACCGAAGCCGGCCGCGAGGCGCTGATCAAGACCGTCGCCAATCTGACCGGCGTCACCGTCGACCACTACGCCGAAATCGGGCTGCTGGGCTTCTCGCTGATCACCGATGCGCTCGGCGGAGTCAACGTCTGCTTGAAAGAAGATGTGTACGAACCACTTTCGGGCGCTGATTTTTCGGCCGGCTGGCAGAAGCTGGACGGCCCGCAGGCGTTGAGCTTCGTCCGGCAGCGCCACGACCTACCCCGCGGCGACCTGGACCGGGTGGTGCGTCAGCAGGCGGTGATGGCCTCGCTGGCCCACCAGGTCATCTCCGGCAAGACCCTGTCCAGCCCGGCAACGCTGGACCGCCTGGAGCAGGCCGTGCAGCGTTCGGTTGTGTTGTCCGACGGCTGGGATGTGGTGGAGTTCGCCGAGCAGCTGCAGAAGCTGGCGGCCGGCAACGTCGCGTTCGCGACCATCCCGGTGCTCCAAGAGAACGGCTGGAGCGACGACGGGATGCAGAGTGTCGTGCGGGTGGATCCCAGCCAAGTGCAGGAGTGGGTGGAAAGCCTGTTGCAGGAGCAGGACGAAGGCAAGACCGAGGAACTGGCATACACGCCGAGCAAGACAGCCGCAGAGGTGGTGAACGCCACCGATATCAACGGCCTGGCCACCGCGGTGTCTGCAGTACTGACCGGCAGGGGTTTCGCTCCAGGACCGGTCGGCAACCATGAAGCTGGTATCTTGCCGACCAGTCAGGTGCTGGCCGCCACGCCCGATGACCTTGGCGCGCAGGCGGTTTCCAAGGAGCTGGCCGGGCTACCGATCGGCGCCGACCCGTCCGTGCCGCCCGGAGCGGTCCGGGTGGTGCTGGGTGGCGACTACACCGGCCCCGGCTCCGGGCTGGACGGCACCGACCCGACGTTGATGACTGCGGACCCCCCGGTCACCTCCGATGGCGCGCCCCCGCCGTCGCCGATCATCACCGCCGGCTCGGACAATCCGGAGTGCGTCAACTGACGACGGTCAGCGAGGCGGTGCTGGACCCGTTGCTGAGCCGGGATCCGGTCGGGCCGAGGATCACCTACTACGACGACGCGTCCGGTGAGCGGATCGAGCTGTCGGCGGTCACGCTGGCCAACTGGGCGGCCAAGACCGGCAACCTGTTACGTGATGAGCTCGGCGCCGGGCCCGACAGCCGGGTCGCCGTGCTGCTGCCGGCCCACTGGCAGACGGCGGCGGTGTTGTTCGGCGTTTGGTACATCGGGGCCGAGGTCGTGCTTGGACCGGCCGAGGCCGACGTCGCCTTGTGCACCGCCGACCGGTTGGCCGACGCCGACGCCGCGGTCGGGCCGGGTGAGGTCGCCGCGCTGTCGTTGGATCCGTTCGGCAAACCCGTGGCCGACCTGCCGGTCGGTGTGACGGACTACGCCACGTCGGTGCGGCTGCACGGCGACCAGATTACGCCCGAGCGCCAGCCCGGCCCGGCATTGGACGGTCAATCGGTCATTGATGTTCTCGCCGCCGCCCAAGGTTCCGCTGCCGCACAGGGTTTCACCGCGGACGATCGCGTGCTCTCCACCGCGGGCTGGCACACCGCCGACGAACTGATCGACAACTTCTTGGCGGTTCTGGCCGCGGGCGCTTCACTTGTGTTGGTGGCGAATCCGGACTCGGCCGCCCAGGAGCGGCGTCGCCAGACGGAGAAAACGACCCGCGGCTGACTCTGACAGATCGCTACTTGAGCAGCGAGCGCGCCATCACAACGCGCTGAATCTGGTTGGTGCCCTCGTAGATCTGGGTGATCTTGGCGTCTCGCATCATTCGCTCAACCGGGAAGTCCTTGGTGTAGCCGGCGCCGCCGAACAACTGCACTGCATCGGTGGTGACCTCCATCGCGACATCGGAGGCGTAGCACTTCGACGCCGAGGAGATGAAGCCCAAACCCGTTTCTCCGCGCTCGGCGCGTGCGGCGGCGCTGTACACCATCAGCCGGGCCGCCTCGACCTTCATTGCCATGTCGGCCAGCATGAACTGCACACCCTGGAAGTCGCTGACCGGGTTACCGAATTGCTTGCGGTCCTTGGTGTATGCGATTGCCGCGTCCACGGCCCCCTGTCCGATGCCGACGGCTTGGGCGCCGATGGTCGGGCGCGTGTGGTCCAGCGTCTCCAGCGCGGTCTTGAATCCGGTGCCGGGCTCGCCGATGATCCGATCACCGGGGATGCGGCAGTTCTCGAAGTACAGCTCGGTGGTCGGCGAGCCCTTGATGCCGAGCTTGCGCTCCTTGGGCCCGACGGTGAATCCCTCGTCGTCCTTGTGCACCACGAACGCAGAGATCCCGTTGGCTCCCTTGTCCGGGTCGGTGACGGCCATCACCGTGTACCAGGTGGACTTGCCGCCATTGGTGATCCACGCCTTGGAGCCGTTGAGAATCCACGAATCCCCGTCCGGGCGGGCCCGGGTACGCATCGAAGCGGCGTCGCTACCGGCCTCGCGCTCCGACAACGCGTATGAGGCCATCGCCCCGCCGGAGGCGAGCGTCGGCAGCACCTGCTTCTTGAGTTCGTCGGAGCCGCTCAGGATCAGGCCCATGGTGCCGAGCTTGTTGACCGCCGGGATCAGCGACGACGTGGCACATACCCGCGCGACCTCCTCGATCACGATGCAGGTGGCCACCGAGTCGGCGCCCTGCCCGCCGTACTCCCCGGGCACGTGCACCGCGGAGAAGCCGGATTCGTTGAGTGCCTTCAGCGCCTCCTCGGGGAACCGCGAATTCTCATCGACATCGGCGGCATAGGGCGCGATCTCCTTCTCGCAGAGGTCACGCAACACCGCGCGCAGTTCGTCGTGCTCTTCGGGCAGCTTGAAGACATCGAAATCCGGATTACCAGCCACCATGACTCCTTACGACTCGCCGGAAACCTTACCGGGGCCGAGCAACTGGTCCCGGAGAGCGGCATCCTTCTCCAGCACCGTTGCCCCGAGCTGCTCTTGAAACGCCTCCATCCGCTTGCGCAGTTGCGCGTCCGACGCGGCGAGGATGCGCACCGCCAGCAGCCCGGCGTTGCGTGCGCCCCCGATAGACACCGTCGCCACCGGAACGCCGGCGGGCATCTGCACGATGGACAGCAGCGAATCCAGGCCGTCGAGCTTGGCCAGCGGCACCGGGACGCCGATCACCGGTAACGCCGTCGCCGACGCCACCATCCCGGGCAGGTGGGCCGCACCCCCGGCCCCGGCGATGATCACCTCGATACCGCGGTCGGCGGCGGTGCGCGCGTAGTCGAGCATGCGATCGGGGGTGCGGTGCGCCGAGACGACACCGACCTCGAACGGAACGTCGAACTCGGCCAGCGCGTGCCCGGCCGCTTCCATCACCGGCCAATCGCTGTCGCTGCCCATGATCAGCCCGACCCTGGCCCCCTCAGCCATGTCCGTCCCATCCGTCGGTCCACTGCGCGTTAGACAACCAGTGTGCCGCCCGCGCCGCCCGTTCACGCAGCTTCGCCACGTACTCGTCGTCGTTTGGCGAGCCACCGCCGGCGCCAACGATGTTCACATGTCCGATCTTGCGGCCCGGGCGCTGCGCCTTGCCGTACAGATGAACCTTGGCATCCGGCATCCGGGCGAAGAGTCGGTGGAGTCGTTCGTCGATGTCCATCGCGGGCGATTCCGCGGCCCCGAGCACATTGGCCATCACCGTCACCGGCGCAATCGGGCCGGTGTCGCCGAGCGGATAGTCCAGCACCGCGCGCAGGTGTTGTTCGAACTGGCTGGTCCGGGCTCCGTCGATGGTCCAGTGCCCGGAGTTGTGCGGGCGCATCGCCAGCTCATTGACCATCAGGGTGCCGTCGACCGTCTCGAACAACTCGACCGCGAGCACCCCGACCACGCCTAGTTCGGCGGCCAGCCGCAGCGCCAGGCTCCCGGCCGCGCTGCCGACTTCGGCGTCCAGCCGCGGCGCCGGTGCGATCACCTCCACGCAGATGCCGTCTCGCTGCACGGTCTCCACCACCGGCCAGGCCGCACCCTGGCCGAACGGCGACCGTGCCACCAGCGCCGACAGCTCCCGTCGCATCGCCACCCGCTCCTCGACCAGCACCGTGTCGCCGTGGGCCAGGTGCCGCTCGGCGAACTCGCGGGCCTCACCGAGGTCGCGGGCCAGGATCACCCCGCGGCCGTCGTATCCACCGCGCACCGCCTTGACCACGATCGGTCCCTCGACCCGGTGCGCGAACGCGTCCACATCGGCGACATCGGTCACCGCCGCATACCGGGGAACCGGGGCGCCGATGGCCTCCAGCCGCTGCCGCATCACCAGCTTGTCCTGGGCGTGGATCAGCGCCTGCGGCGGCGGGGCGACGTTCACGCCTTCGGCGACCAGTTTGTCGAGCAGCTCGGTCGGGACATGTTCGTGGTCGAACGTGACGGCGTGCGCGCCCGCGGCCGCCCGGCGGAGCGCGTCGAGGTCGGTGTGGGCGCCGATCACCACGTCGGGTGTGACCTGCGCCGCAGGGTCGTCCGGCCGGGCGGCCAGCACGCGTAGCGTCTGGCCAAGCGCGATGGCGGCCTGGTGCGTCATCCTGGCCAGCTGCCCGCCGCCGATCATCGTCACCAGCGCGGGCGCGCTCCGGGTCGTCGGCACAGCGTTCATGGTGTCATGGCCGGGAGCGGTGTCTTTGTCGACGGTGACCTGCGGGTGCGCGTGCCTTGTCTTCTTTCCGTACACTGCGCTGTTGTGTCCTTCACCGATGCCACGATCGCGCGGCTGCCACGGCCGATCCGGCCATACGCCGAAGAGCATCACGAACTCATCAAGTTTGCGATCGTCGGCGCGACGACTTTCTTCATCGACTCACTGATCTTCTTCACGCTCAAGCTGACGGTGCTGGAGCCCAAGCCGGTTACCGCGAAGATCATCTCGGGCATCGTCGCGGTGATCGCGTCCTACATCCTCAATCGGGAGTGGAGCTTCCGTGATCGGGGCGGTCGCGAACGTCATCACGAGGCCCTGCTGTTCTTCGGGTTCAGCGGCGTGGGCGTGCTGCTTTCGATGGCACCGCTGTGGGTCTCGAGCTATGTATTCCAGCTTCGGGTGCCCGAGGTGTCGCTGACCGTCGAGAACATCGCCGACTTCATCTCCGCGTACATCATCGGCAACCTGCTGCAGATGGGGTTCCGGTTCTGGGCGTTCCGGCGCTGGGTGTTCCCCGACGAGTTCGGCCGCCACCCGGACACGTCGCTGGAGTCCACCTTCACCGCCGGCGGCATCGCGGAGGCGATGGAGGACGCGCACGAGGCGACCAACGTCACCCCGCTGCGGCGGCCCCGGCGTCGTCAGCGCCTGCCCGAAGAGCGGCTGTCGGATTCCTCGCCGCCGAGGGTGTCGAAGACTTCGTGATACAGCAGCGAGTGGACTCGCTCCACTTGCGGGATTGCGTCGAACTCCAGCGGGTCTTGTGACGCCGACTCGATGATCAGCGTGCCGGTGCGCAGCATCCGGTCGATCAGCCCGTGCCGGAACTCCACACTGTTGATCCGCGCCAGCGGGATGTCGATGCCCTGCCGGGTCAGCAGCCCGTGCCGGAACATCACCCGACGGTCGGTGATGACGAAGTGCGTCGTCAGCCAGTTGAGGAACGGCCACACGGTTAGCCAGCCGACCAGCAACAGCCAAACCACCAGGATGACCAGCTGCACGACCGTCTTGGCGGTACCCCAGTTCTGCTTGTCGACGAGCGCGGCCAGGAACGCCGCCGCGGCGGTGCTGAGCATCAGCACCAGCACCGGCCCGATGAGCCGCTTCCAGTGCGGGTGGCGGTGCAGCACCACCTGCTCGTCCGCGGCGAGCACGTTGTCCGGGTAACCCACGATTGGAACCCTATGGGTTGACCGACCGCAAATGCGTGATATCGCCCGCGGACACCGTCAATGCCTCGGCGCCGGTGTCAATGCGCAGTCGGCCCAGTTCATCGACGTCGGCGGCGACACCCTCCACGGCGCGGTCCCCGGGCAGGCTGGCCCGCACCCGGTTACCGATCGTCACGCTGTGCGAGCGGTAATCCGCGGCCAGCGTCGCATCGGCGCCCGCCGCGGTCCGCCAGCTGCCGATTCTCCTCGCCAACTGCCGAAGCACCGCTTCGGCCAGCACGGTTCGGTCAGTGGTGTCGGGCGCGAGCATCGACAGCGAGGTGGCGACCGGATCCGGCGCCTCCTCGGCGGTCATGGTCACATTCAGCCCGAGGCCGACCACCACCACCGGTTCGGGCGCGGCGACCTCGGCAAGGATGCCCGCCAGCTTCCCGGTGCCCGCAAAGACGTCGTTGGGCCATTTCAGGCCGGCGGTCACACCGGTGATCTCGCCGAGCGCGTCCACCACCGCAACCCCGGCGAGCAGCGGCAGCCAGCCCCACGCCTCGTTGGGCATCGCGCCGACGCCCACCCCTACCGACAGCGCGATCTGCGAGCGTGGCGGCGTCGACCAGCTTCGGCCGTGCCGGCCACGGCCCGCGGTCTGGGACTCGGCGAGCAGCACCGCGCCGTCGATGTCCTCCCCCGCGGCGGCACGCGCCAGCAGGTCGGCGTTGGTGGAGCCGGTCACCTCGACGACATCGAGGCACCGCCAGGGCCCGCCCGGCCCGACCAGCGCGCGGCGCAGCCGGTCGACGTCGAGGGGCTGGGGTTGGGCGCTTTTCACACCGATGAGCCTATGTCGATAGCATCAAGCCCCATGACGAGCAGCACCAAGGACTCCGCGGACGCGCGGAGCAAAACAGATTCGGCCGAACACGCAGCCGAGCCCGCCGCCGAACACGAGATGGACATCCACACCACCGCCGGCAAGCTCGCGGACCTGCGCAGGCGGAACGAGGAGACGCACCACCCGGTCGGTGAGAAGGCCGTCGAGAAGGTGCACGCGAAGGGCAAGCTGACGGCCCGCGAGCGCATCCTGGCACTGCTCGACGACGACTCGTTCGTCGAGCTGGACGCGCTGGCCAAGCACCGCAGCACCAACTTCGGGCTACAGGACAACCGGCCGCTGGGCGACGGCGTGGTCACCGGCTACGGCACCATCGAAGGCCGCGACGTGTGCATCTTCAGCCAGGACGCGACGGTGTTCGGCGGCAGCCTCGGCGAGGTCTACGGCGAGAAGATCGTCAAGGTGCAAGAGCTGGCCATCAAGACCGGCCGCCCGCTCATCGGGATCAACGACGGCGCGGGTGCGCGCATCCAGGAGGGTGTCGTCTCGCTGGGCCTGTACAGCAATATCTTTCACAACAACATCCGGGCCTCCGGCGTCATCCCGCAGATCTCGCTGATCATGGGCGCCGCCGCGGGCGGCCACGTCTACTCCCCCGCGCTGACCGATTTCGTCGTCATGGTCGACCAGACCAGCCAGATGTTCATCACCGGGCCGGACGTCATCAAGACGGTCACCGGCGAGGAGGTGACGATGGAGGAGCTCGGCGGCGCGCACACCCACATGGCCAAGTCGGGCCTGGCGCACTATGTCGCATCGGGCGAGCAAGATGCCTTCGACTACGTGCGCGACCTGATGAGCTATCTGCCGAGCAACAACTACGCCGATCCGCCGCGGTATCCGTCGGAGCTGCCGGAAGGGGCCATTGAGGACAACCTCACCGACGAGGACCTGGAGCTGGACACGCTGATCCCGGACTCGCCGAACCAGCCCTACGACATGCACGAGGTCATCACCCGGATCCTCGATGACGACGAGTTCCTCGAGGTGCAGGCCGGCTACGCGTTGAACATCATCGTCGGCTTCGGCCGCGTCGACGGCCGTCCGGTCGGCATCGTCGCCAACCAGCCCACCCAGTTCGCCGGCTGCCTGGACATCAACGCCTCCGAGAAGGCCGCCCGGTTCGTGCGGACCTGCGACTGCTTCAACATCCCGATCGTCATGCTGGTCGACGTGCCCGGCTTCCTGCCGGGTACCGACCAGGAGTACAACGGCATCATCCGGCGCGGCGCCAAGCTGCTTTATGCCTACGGTGAAGCCACCGTTGCCAAGATCACCGTGATCACCCGTAAGGCCTACGGCGGTGCGTACTGCGTGATGGGCTCCAAGGAGATGGGCGCCGACGTCAACGTGGCGTGGCCGACCGCGCAGATCGCCGTCATGGGCGCATCCGGCGCCGTCGGCTTCGTGTACCGCCAGCAGCTCAAGGCGGCCGCCCAGGAGGGCAAGGACGTGGACGCGCTGCGCCTGGAGCTGCAGCAGGACTACGAGGACACCCTGGTGAACCCGTACATCGCCGCCGAGCGCGGGTACGTCGACGCGGTCATCCCGCCGTCGCACACCCGCGGTTATGTGGCCACCGCACTGCGGCTGCTGGAACGCAAGATCACCCAGACGCCGCCCAAGAAGCACGGGAACATTCCACTGTGAGCGGCGAAGAGCGCCACTTCAAGGTGCTCAAGGGCGAGCCGACCGAGGAGGAGCTGGCCGCCCTGATGGGTGTGCTGGCGGCGGCCGCCGGCGGCCAAGGCGAGCCGGAGCCGCAGCCGCGCAACATGTGGGGCCACCCCGTCGACAAGTTGCGCTACGAGAGCTTCAGTTGGCAGCGGGTAACGCTGCTGGAACGGACGTACATGCGGCGATGACACGCGTGGTGCTGGCGTCCGCCTCGCCGGGCCGTCGCACGGTGTTGCGCCAAGCCGGAATCGATCCCGTGGTCGTCGTTTCGGGTGTCGACGAGGACGCCGTCATCGCCGCCCAGGGCCGCGATGCGCAACCGGGCGACGTCGCCAACGCGCTCGCGCGCGCCAAGGCCGAACAGGTTGCCGACAGCCTTGATGCCCAGCTGGCCACCGATTGCGTTGTCATCGGCTGTGATTCGATGCTGTACATCGACGGCCGGCTGCGTGGTAAGCCGGATTCCGTCGCCGCCGCGCGGCGCCAATGGGAGGCGATGAGCGGCCGGTCGGGCCTGCTGTACACCGGGCACTGCATCGTTCGCCTGGAGGACGCGGCTGTCGCCCACACTGATGTCGAATCTGCCTGCACCACAATTCATTTCGGAACACCCTCGGAGGCCGACCTGACCGCATACCTGGCTAGCGGGGAGTCATTGAACGTCGCGGGCGGTTTCACCATCGACGGCCTGGGCGGGTGGTTCATCGACGGGATCGAGGGCGACCCGTCGAATGTGGTGGGGCTCGGGCTGCCGACGACACGCGGGTTGCTTGCCCGCGCGGGCCTGTCCATCGCCGAACTTTGGGCCGACAATCCGCTGTAGGCTGGTGTTGTGCCGCTGCCTGCAGACCCTGATCCCGCCCTGACCGCCTACGCGCATCCCGAACGGCTGGTCACCGCCGACTGGCTGTCGAGCAACCTCGGCCGGCCCGGTCTGGCCGTCGTCGAGTCCGACGAGGATGTGCTGCTCTACGACACCGGGCACATCCCGGGCGCGGTGAAGATCGACTGGCACACCGATCTCAACGACCCGCACGTCCGCGACTACATCAACGGTGAGCAGTTCGCCGAGCTGATGGACCGCAAGGGCATCGCCCGCGACGACACCGTGGTGATCTACGGGGACAAGAGCAACTGGTGGGCGGCCTACGCGCTGTGGGTGTTCACTCTCTTCGGTCACCCCGACGTCCGGCTGCTCGACG
Organism: Mycobacterium sp.; assembly: GCF_050701515.1. Lineage (GTDB taxonomy): Bacteria > Actinomycetota > Actinomycetes > Mycobacteriales > Mycobacteriaceae > Mycobacterium. Next base: position 18,054 of record NZ_JBOGDB010000087.1, read on the forward strand.
GCGGGCGTGACCTGTGGATCTCGACGGGCCGCGACACCACGCTCGACGTGCCCGCCAAGCAGACCAGCGGATATCCGGTCGTCGAGCGCGACGACGCGCCGATCAGAGCGTTCAAGGAAGAGGTGCTGGGAATACTCGGCTCCGAGCCGCTGATCGACGTCCGCTCGCCGCAGGAGTACACCGGCGAGCGCACCCACATGCCGGACTACCCGGAAGAGGGCGCGTTGCGCGGCGGCCACATCCCCACCGCCCGCTCGATCCCGTGGGCGAAGGCCGCCCAGGACAGCGGTCGGTTCCGCAGCCGCGAGGAACTCGCCGAGCTGTACGGGTTCCTGAGCCCCGACGACAAGACGGTCGTCTACTGCCGCATCGGCGAGCGGTCCAGCCACACCTGGTTCGTGCTGACCCACCTGCTGGGACTGCCCGGGGTGCGCAATTATGACGGCTCGTGGACCGAATGGGGTAACGCCGTGCGGGTGCCGGTCGCCGTTGGTGACGAACCGGGTGGGGCACCGGGTTCCTGATGACCGGCATGCCCGCCCCGCTGGCGGAAGTGGTGTCCGACTTCCAGGGGGTGGAAGGCCAGGACAAGCTGCGGCTGCTGCTGGAATTCGCCGACGAGCTGCCGCCGCTGCCCAGCGGCCTCGAGCAGGCGGCGATGGAACCGGTGCCGGAATGCCAGACGCCGTTGTTCCTGCACGTCGACGCCGACGACCGGGACCGAGTGCGGCTGTTCTTCAGCGCGCCCGCCGAGTCGCCGACGACGCGGGGATTCGCGTCCATCCTGGCCGCCGGCCTGGATGAACAGCCGGCCGATGACATCCTCGCGGTGCCCAACGACTTCTACTCTGACCTCGGCCTGGCCGCCCTGATCAGCCCGCTGCGGCTGCGCGGCATGGCGGCCATCCTGGCCCGGGTCAAGCGCCACCTGCGCTAGCGGTTCGCTAGTGACGATCGCCACCCGGGGTCAATGAGCGTCGGCACAGCTTGGGCGCTTAAACTGCGCGGGATACATTCTTAAAGACGTTTCTTAGACATATGCCGTTAGGGAGGCGCAGTGCCCAGTCACGCGAGCTCACGCATCTCCAAGGTGCTGGTCGCCAATCGCGCGGAGATCGCGGTCCGGGTGATCCGTGCGGCCAAGGACGCCGGGATCCCGAGCGTGGCGGTGTACGCCGAACCGGACGCCGACGCACCACACGTGCGGCTGGCCGATGAGGCATTCGCACTCGGTGGCCAGACCTCCGCGGAGTCCTATCTCGACTTCGGCAAGCTGCTCGACGCGGCGGAGAAGTCCGGTGCCAATGCCATCCATCCTGGCTACGGATTCCTTTCCGAGAACGCCGATTTCGCTCAGGCAGTCATCGACGCGGGCCTGATCTGGATCGGCCCCAGCCCGCAGTCGATCCGTGACCTCGGCGACAAGGTCACCGCCCGCCACATCGCCGCCCGCGCCCAGGCTCCACTGGTACCCGGCACCTCGGATCCGGTGAAGGACGCCGACGAGGTCGTCGCCTTCGCCAAGGAATACGGCGTGCCGATCGCGATCAAGGCGGCGTTCGGCGGCGGCGGGCGCGGCATGAAGGTGGCCCGCACCATCGAGGAGATCCCCGAGATGTTCGACTCGGCCACCCGCGAGGCGGTCGCCGCGTTCGGCCGTGGCGAGTGCTTCGTCGAGCGCTATCTGGACAAGCCACGCCACGTCGAGGCCCAGGTCATCGCCGACCAGCACGGCAATGTGGTGGTCGCGGGCACCCGCGACTGCTCGCTGCAGCGCCGGTTCCAGAAACTCGTCGAGGAGGCGCCCGCGCCGTTCCTCACCGACGCCCAGCGCAAGGAGATCCACGAGTCGGCCAAGCGCATCTGCAAGGAGGCCCACTACTACGGTGCGGGCACCGTCGAGTACCTGGTCGCCCAGGACGGGCTGATCTCGTTCCTCGAGGTCAACACCCGCCTGCAGGTCGAGCACCCGGTCACCGAGGAGACCTCCGGCATCGACCTGGTGCGCCAGCAGTTCCGCATCGCCAACGGCGACGCTCTTGACATCACCGAGGACCCGACCCCGCGGGGCCACTCGATCGAGTTCCGCATCAACGGTGAGGACGCCGGCCGCGGATTCCTGCCCGCACCCGGCCCGGTGACCAAATTCGATCCGCCGGCAGGACCCGGCGTGCGGCTGGACTCGGGCGTGCAGACCGGCTCGGTGATCGGCGGCCAGTTTGACTCGATGCTGGCCAAGCTGATCGTTACCGGCGCGACCCGCGAAGAGGCGCTCGAGCGGTCCCGGCGCGCGCTCGACGAATTCACCGTCGAGGGCCTGGCCACCGTCATCCCATTCCACCGCGCGGTGGTGTCCGACCCGGCGTTCATCGGCGACGACAACGGATTCTCGGTGCACACCCGCTGGATCGAAACCGAGTGGGACAACACCATCGAGCCGTTCACCGGCGGCGACCCGATCGAAGAAGAGGACACCATCCCGCGGCAGACGGTGGTGGTCGAGGTCGGCGGTCGCCGCCTCGAGGTGTCGCTGCCGGGCGATCTTGCCCTCGGCAACGGTGCGGCCGTGGCGGCCGCCGGCGTCGTTCGCAAGAAGCCCAAGGCGCGCAAGCGCGGCGGGCACGGCGGGTCCGCCGCCTCCGGTGACGCGGTGACGGCGCCGATGCAGGGCACCGTGGTCAAGGTCGCCGTCGAAGAGGGTCAGCAGGTGGCCGCCGGCGACCTGGTGGTGGTCCTCGAGGCGATGAAGATGGAGAACCCGGTCACCGCCCACAAGGAGGGCACCATCACCGGGCTGGCGGTGGAGACGGGTGCGGCCATCACCCAGGGCACGGTGCTCGCCGAGATCAAGTAGCCGGCCGCGCACGCGAGGAGCGAAAAAACTTCAGTCGGGCGTCACCAGGCTGCGCTTTGCCAGCGCCGTGCCGAAGTAGCCTACCTCCGGGTCGACGACGACGGTCGTTGCGTCGTCGCCCTTGCGCGCCAGGGCGTCGCGGGCCATCTGTTCGAATGAGATCTTGTCCGGCCCACCGATATTCACGAAGTTGTTGAGCGGCTCGGCGACGGCGGCGCGTGCGACCTCGGAGGCCACCTGGTCGGCGGCGATCGGCTGGATCAACGCATCGGGAACATGCACCTCGTCTCCGACGATCATGGACTCGGTGATCGCATCGGCGAACTCGGCGAATTGCGTGGCGCGCACGATCGTGTACGGCAGACCCGACTCGGTGATCAGCTTCTCCTGAGCGATTTTGGCCCGCATGTACCCGCTGTCCGGCAATCCGTCCACACCCACGATGGACAGCGCGACGTAGTGACCGACGCCGGCGCTCTTGGCGAAGGTCACCAGATTGGTGGTCGACTTGGTGAAGAACTCCATCACCGGGTCGTCCTCGAACGACGGCGAATTGACCACATCGATCAGCACGTCCGCGCCGGCGAGCGCGTCGCCCAGGCCTTCGCCGGTCAGTACGTCGGCGCCCGAATTGCGGGAGGCGCCCACCACGTCGTGGCCCTCCGAGGTGAGCAATTCGGTGACCTTGGTTCCGATGAGCCCACTGGCCCCGACAACTGTGATCCTCATGCTGTCATGCCTACCATTGGCGGGGTTGACATCGATATCGGCGCCCGTCGCGAGATCGGCGCAATCCACCCAGGCCACATCGGAGCGTCCCCGTAGGAACTCCCGCCCGCCCTCGTCTCCCGCCGACCCCTCGACGAGCTCCGGCCAGTGCCGACGGGCGACCACCACGGGATGTCCGGGCCGCTGACCGTAGCCGGCCCGCGCCAGGCCCGACGGCGAGGTGCGCGCCGCCGCCAGCACACGACGCACCACCGCGGCGGTGATGTCGGGAGTGTCCACGGTGATCAGCACGGCATCGTCGGCGGGGCCCGGTTCGATCGCCGAGATGCCCGCGCGCAGCGATGCGCTGAGGCCGTCCGCCCAGTCCCGGGCGACCACGGCGCGCGCCGGTGCCGGGACGTCGACGATCGCCGCGCCCAACACCACGACCACTTCGGTGCATCCGCCGCCATCTAGGGCGGCAACCGCGGCGCGAAGCCATCGGCCCTCGCCTGCCCGCACCTTCGGCATGCCGTACCGATTGCCCGCACCGGCGGCGAGCACCACCCCGGCAACCTGCGTCTGCATGGCAATAGTGTGAACCCGGCCGGCTGTCGTCGTCCTAGGTTGTCGAATCCGACTGTCCGCGAAGCGATTTCGATAGCCTTTTACGCCAACGTCAATTCTAAGTTGGGTTATCCAACCAACGCGCCCGCTGAGCTGGGTTTATTAAAAACCTCTTACAGCGATTGAAGAAGCCGAACCATTGGGCGTATGGTTCAAACCAGGTTGAGTTCACAGCCAAGCAGGAAACGTCATCGACGTGCAGGGTTACGAACTCCCTGCAGCGAGGGCTTTGAGACGCAGGGCCTAGAACAATTGACGTGAACCACAGTACGAAATCGCGTATTCCGACTGATGGAGTCACAAAACCATGTCTGTTCCCATTCCTACATCTAGTCCGATCGACCGCACCGAAAGCCATGCCGCGTATTTCGCGAGCCGTTGGCTGCATCCATCGGTCGCGGTGATCACCATCCACGGCGATCTGGACGCATCGAACGCGAACGAATTCGTGGACTATGCGCTGCGGCACGCCGAACACACCGATCGACTGGTTCTCGACCTCTCGAGAGTCGATTTCTTCGGTACCGCAGGCTTTTCCGCGTTGCACACGCTCAACGTGCGCTGTGCGGGCGCCGACGTCGACTGGGCGCTAGTGCCCAGCAGTGGCGTCAGTCGGCTGCTGCGGATCTGCGATCCGGATTCCGCCTTGCCGATCGCCAGCACGGTGCAGGCCGCCCTGTCCCTGGTCGAGGGTGAACCGCGCCGGCTACTGCAGTTGGTCTCGCAGGCGCGCTAGGGATTTCGCGAGTAGCCGAGACACGTGCATCTGTGAGATGCCCACGCGCTCGGCTATTTGCGTTTGAGTCAGCGATTCGAAGAACCTGAGCAGCAGCACGGTTCGCTCCCGCTCCGGCAGGGCAGCGAGCAAGGGCCGCAACGATTCCCGGTTCTCGATCTGATCGAGGCTGGTATCCACGTCGCCCAGTGTGTCGGCGATCGCCGGTGCGTCGTCGGTGCCGCCGCCGCCACTGTCGATGGACAGCGTGTTGTACGAGCTACCGGCGACCAGGCCCTCGATGACCTCGCCGCGGTCCATGTCCAGTTCGGCCGCGAGCTCCGAAGCGGTGGGCGCGCGCCCCAGCCGCTGAGACAGGTCCGCCGTCGCGGCGCCGAGGCGCAGATGCAGTTCCTTGAGGCGGCGTGGCACCTTGACCGACCAGCTGTTGTCGCGGAAGTGCCGCCGGACCTCGCCCATGATGGTCGGCACCGCGAACGATACGAAGTCCGACCCGGCCTCGACGTCGAACCGGATCACGGCGTTGACCAGGCCCACCCGGGCGACCTGCACCAGGTCGTCGCGAGGCTCCCCGCGGCCGTCGAACCGGCGTGCGATGTGGTCGGCCAGCGGCAGGCACCGCTCGACGATGCGATCGCGCTGGCGGCTGAACTGCGCGGAGTCTTCGGGCACGTCGCGCAACTCGCGGAACATATCGGCGACATCCGCGTACTCAGAGTTCGGCCGTGATGACGAACCCCGCGAAGACTGCGGACTCACCTGAGCGAACTCGCCCGTCTCGTCGTCATCGAGATCCCGAACACCTGCCCTTCTTCGGGACCCTGGCCATCCTGGAACGTCTTCACCTCGTCGGTCAGCGAACTCAGGACATGCCAGCTGAAGCTGCCGGGCGTGAGAATGTCATGGGTCCTGCAGGTGGTCGACGCCTCGACGACCACCTCCCGCTGCCCGGAATGAACCACCAGCACCAGCGTGGAGTCCGGCACCGCGGAGCGGATCAGCCGTGTGCATGCCTCGTCCACCGCGAGTCGCAGGTCAGCGACGGCATCGAAGTCGAGATCCTCAAAGGTGCCGATCGCTGCCACCACCGTCCGCAACACCGCGAGGTTTTCCAGCTCGGCCGGCACCCGGAGTTCAATCGAACGGGAGCTGCGTTGCTGCCCGTTTCGCGTGTTCTCGACTTCGGTCATGTGACCTCCCGGCATATCGGACCGAGACTACTCCAGTTGGTTCGCCAGCTAACCATCGCCGCTCCGGACATGGTCGACGAACACGTGTGGCGGAGTCGACGGCCGGGTAATACACCGTCATGAACGACATTCAGCCGACGGACGACACCGAAACGCGTACGCTGCGCCGGATCCTGGTGACGACGGGCATCGTGCTCGCCGCGTTGATCCTGGCCGCGGTCGCCATCTACGCCGTCGCGTTCATCATCCTGGCACCCATGATGCAGTGACGTCGATGACGCCACCGTCCCTGCAGCCCCCGTCGTCAGCATGGTGTAGGTCTGATACCCCGCAGTGGACACCTGCCAAACACCTTGTGCCGAAATCCCGCGGCAGGCCGACATGCGACTGCGCCGCAGCATAGTTGGCGGGCCCGGGCTGCACCGAGCGGGGCGCGGGCGCGGTTTCTCCTATCACGGCCCGGCCGGCGAAGTGATCACCGACGAGGTCACCCTGACGCGCATCCGGGACCTGGTCATCCCGCCCGCCTGGAAGAAAGTCTGGATCTGCCCCCATCCCAACGGGCACATCCAGGCCGTCGGAACCGACGCCGCCGGCCGTCGCCAGTACCTGTACCACGAGAAATGGCATGAGGAGCGCGGCGAGGAGAAGTTCGACCGGGTGCTCGAGATGTCGGCCGCGCTGCCCGATTTCCGGCGGCGCATTGCGGCGGACCTTCGCCGACGCGGGCTGCAACGCGATCGAGTTCTCGCCTTGGCCCTGCATCTTCTGGACCTCGGCTACTTCCGGGCCGGCGGTGAGCAGTACGCCGAGGAGAACAACTCGTTCGGGATCGCGACCTTGCTTTGCGAACACGTGACACTGCAGCGGCAAGCTGTCGAGTTCGACTATCCCGCCAAGAGCGGTGTGCGTCGCACCCTGTTGATCGACGATCCGGAGGTGGTGCGGTCGGTACGGGCACTGCTGCGCCGGCCCGATCGCACCGACCGGCTGCTGGTGTGCCGGAAATCGCCGGGCTGGGACGACATCCACGCCGAAGATCTCAACACCCGGTTCAAGGAGCTCATCGGCGAGGAGTACACCGTCAAGGACCTGCGCACGTGGCACGGTACCGTACTGGCGGCCGCGGCCTTCGTCGACGCCGACCCGCCGGTGAACAAGACAGTGATCAAGCGGGTGGAATCCGCGGTAATGAAGGAAGTGGCCGAGGAACTCGGCAACACTCCTGCGGTGGCACGGGGCTCATACGTCGATCCGCGGATTGTCCAGGCCTACCAAGACGGTGTCACCATCGCGGCCGGAGTGCGGCGCGCCGACCGCACCAAGAAACCGAGCGACCGCCAGGCCATCCTGGAGAACAGCACCGCGCGGATGATCCGCAAAGTGGCCCGGAGCTAGAAGCCGCGAGCGCCAGGCGTTTTCGCGATGAGTCCACCGGGTATCCGGCCGCCATGAGCAGCAGTGCGGACGTTCCCGACGAATTTCCTGCCGAGGTGCCCGTCGCCGACGCGATCGAGCAGCAGCTGCCTGCGGTCGACCGGCCTCTCGACGATGAGGAAGCACTCGAGGCGGACGAGGGCGAGCCACCGCTGGAGGTATCCTCGCCGGACTGGCAGGAACAACGCGAAGCGGTCCCGGTGACGGACCCGGAACTCGACGAATTCGACCGAGGCTGAGCGGCTTTCACTGATGACCGAGCCCGACGGCGAGACGCTCCCAGGCTGACTGACGCCTGGTGTTTAGCGTCGCGGGCATCCGGGAACCCCACTACTGCGTGGGGAAATACCCACGTGCCCCAACGCTCAAGAAGTGGGCAATTTCCATACTGCCCCGGTGGCAGAAAGGTAAGCATGACCGAGAAGAACAGTGGTCCTGAAGAAGCCGTCAAGGGCGTCGTCGAAGGCGTCAAGGGCAAGGCGAAGGAAGCCGTCGGCACCGTGACCGGGCGTGATGACATGGTCCGCGAGGGCAAGGCCCAGCAGGATAAGGGTGATGCCCAGCGTGACGCCGCCAAGAAGGAAGCCGAGGCCGAAGCGGCCCGCGGTGGTGCCACGGCCGCCGAGAAGCGCCAAGAGTCCAACCAGTAAGACCTAACGTCCACGCGGAAGAATCCCAGCCGGGAAAACCGGCTGGGATTTTTCGTGCTATCGCTAACTGCTCGGCCGCTGGCGGTGTGCCTCGGGATGTTCGGCGTACCAACGCTCTTCGATATTGCGCACCCGCCGGTGCTCAACGGCAAGCCACACCAGACCGATGACAAAACCGGCTCCGGCAAGCGTGACGAGCACCAATCCGGTGTCGTGATGCTTTGTCGCGAAGGCGGCCAGCGCTCCGACGAACGACACCAGCGCCAGACCGATCAGAATCAATGCCGGCATGTTCTTGGTGTCCGTCATCGACTCACCGGCGTGCGGCCGCGTCGTCCGAGCATGGTCGACGGGATCCTTAGGGCTCTTCATCGCTGCTCCTCTCGCCCACCTGCGCCCGCGTTACATGGGCTGATTCAACGGTAGAACTACCCGATGCCGTTGTCGGGGAAACGAACATCACTGGTAGGACGAATATTGCTGGGCTCTCAGCACGCTGGCCAGGTGCACCGCATTACGTGCTGCTGCGGCGGTGGCCTTCGCCACCGGGTCGGGCACCTCGTCGAGGTCCTTGTCGTCGGTGGTCTGCATCGCTTCGCCGTTCCGGCGGCAAGGATCCGCTGCCTGATCTTCGGCCATTCGTCGCCGTCGCCCATATCGGCTTCGACGCCGGGCCGGATCGTGTAGTCGAAGTTGTCCGGCATGCTCAGCCGCCCAGCCCCGGGCCGGCGATCGCGGGCAGGCTCATCGTCAGCACCAGCAGCATGGCGATCATCAGGAACCAGCCGGCGCCCTGCCACGGCCACCATGTCCCGTGCTGACGCCAAACCTGATAGGTCCGGACAAAGGCTCGTAATCCGCCAAGCAGCAGGATGATCGGGGCGGCGATGGCTAGCAGGGTGCGTTGCGGTGTCCCGCAGGCCGCGGTGTCGGCCGTCGCTCCGCTGCAGGTACTGACCCACACGGCCGCGATAACGAGAAACGCGACGGCAGCCACCGCCACGCCGACGCTGTAGCGGACGGCGTCGCGCACGGCCACGTCATCATGGCGCAAGTCATTGATGTTGCGATACACGGCTACCTACCGGTGTTCTCGACTGATCGGCGTCGGGAGGATTCCCCTGGTCGGGCGGGGATAAACCTGACGAACCAGCCGTTAGAGATTGCGACGACACGCCGTGCCCATTCGCAACGGTTGACGCCCCGACGACCCGCGGCCTGAGATCATCGCACATATGTTCGGCCTCCGGACGACGGCGTATCTGGCCGCGGGCATCGCGACGGGCGTGGCGGCCTACCTGCTCGGGGCAACCGTGCCCTGGACCTTGGCGATCGGGGTCTTGGCGCCGGCCCTGCTGGCCGCGGCGCCTCGCTTCCTGCTGGCCACGATCATCGGCGCGCGCACCCCCAGTCCCCGTGAAGAGCGCCAAGCCACGATGTCGGGAACGGAGTTCGAGGACCATGTCGCACGGATCGCGCGGTCCTGCGGACTGCCAGTGATCATGACATCCGTCACCGGCGACTGGGGCGTCGACCTGATCGTCGGCAACCGGCCCGAACGTCTTGCCATTCAATGCAAACGGCGCTCGCGCCCTGTCGGCGCGGGCGCGGTCCAGGAGGTGGTGGCGGGGGCGCCGATGCAGGGATGCACCAAGACCATGGTGGTCACCAACCACGAATTCACCCCGGCCGCACGCGAACTCGCGCAGTTGCACGGCTGCGAGCTCATCGGCCGCTCGGAGCTACCGATGCTGCGGTCGACGATCCGGCGCCTAACTGGGCCTTCAACGCCGAAGGCGTTCTAGCTGAGCGCGGCCCGCACGGCGGCCACGGCGGCGTCGATGTCACGACGCGACACCGTCAGCGCGGGACGGAATCGCACGCTGTCGGGACCGCTGGCCAGCATGACCACGTGGCGGTCCCACACCCGGCGGATCAGCTCGTCACGCTGGGTAGCCGACGGCAGGCTGAACGCGCACATCAGCCCGCGGCCGCGCACATCCAGCACCTGGCCGGGGAACTCGGCCGCCAGCTCCTCGAGCCGGCCGCGCAGATAGCCGCCCGCCTCGGCGGCCCGGTCAATCAGCCGATCCGATTCGATGACCTCGAGAATGCGCCGCGAGCGCACCATGTCGACCAGATTGCCGCCCCAGGTCGAGTTGATCCGCGAGCTGACCGCGAACACGTTCTCGTCGACCTCGTCGACCCGCCGACCGGCCATCACACCGCACACCTGGGTCTTCTTGCCGAACGCGATCACATCGGGCGCGACGCCCAATTGCTGGTAGGCCCAAGCGGTTCCGGTCAGCCCGCAGCCCGTCTGCACTTCGTCGAAGACGAGTAGGGCGTCGAACTCGTCGCACAAAGCGCGCATCGCGGCGAAGAACTGCGGCCGGAAGTGCCGGTCGCCGCCCTCGCCCTGGATCGGCTCGGCGATGAAGCAGGCGATGTCGTGCGGATGAGCCTCGAAGGCCGCGCGGGCCTGGCGCAGCGATTCGGCTTCCAGGGCATCCATATCGGCACCCGGACGGATGTAGGGCGCATCGATGCGGGGCCAGTCGAACTTCGGGAAACGAGCAACCTTGTTCGGGTCGGTGTTGGTCAGCGACAGGGTGTATCCGCTGCGGCCGTGAAAGGCGCCACGCAGGTGCAACACCTTGGTACCGAGGTTCGGATCGATGCCGTGCGCCTCGTTGTGCCGGCTCTTCCAGTCGAACGCCACCTTGAGTGCGTTCTCGACCGCCAGCGCGCCGCCGTCGACGAAGAACAGGTGCGGCAGCGCCGGGTCGCCCAGCACCCGGGCGAAGGTCTCGACGAACCGCGCCATCGGCACGCTGTATACGTCGGAGTTGCTCGGCTTGTTGATCGCGGCCTGGACGAGCTCGGCGCGGAAGGCTTCGTCGTCGGCGAGCGCGGGATGATTCATGCCCAGCGCCGAGGACGCGAAGAAGGTGAACATGTCGAGGTAACGCTCGCCGGTGCGGGCGTCGACGAGCACCGAACCCGAGGAATGGTCGATGTCGAGCACGAAGTCGAGGCCGTCGGCGAGGATGCTGCGGCCCAGCACCTGGTGCACGTCCTCGGGGCGGATGCCGGGGGCGACGTCGAGGTCGGCTGGTGTCAGGACAGCGGTCATGACACAATTCTAACGTATTATCTACGGCAATCTGGCGTGTAGCCAGGTGGAATTACGGTACCGACTGTCTTCCTTCGTAAAAAGTCTGTAGGATAACGATGCTTCGGGTCTGCACGTTGGCCGTTGTGCGGATGCGTTGCAGCAAGTCTTCCAGCGCCCGCGCCGAGCCGACGCGCACCAACAGCACATAGCTTTCCTCGCCGGCCACCGAATGGCAGGACTCGATGGCCGCTATGTGTTCCAGCCGTGCGGGCGCATCATCGGGTTGGGACGGATCGAGAGGGGTGATGGCCACGAACGCGGACAACATGTGTCCCACCGCTTCCGGGTCCAGGTTCGCCCGGTATCCGGTGACGATTCCGCGCGACTCCAGACGGCGGACCCGCGACTGCACGGCCGACACCGACAACCCGGTGGTGTCCGCCAGATGTGACAGCGTCGCCCGCCCGTCGAGGACGAGCTCACGGGCCAGCACGCGGTCGATCTCGTCGAGTTGTACCTGCGCTTGGGGGTGTTCGACGGGTTCACCCATGGCCGAACTGTATCCGAGTCAGAAAGCTGCATCATGACCACGACCGAGACCGCCCCGCTGCCCACCGCGGATGAGCTGCGCAGCCGGGCACGCGCGGCATTGCACGCCGTCGGCGTACGCGCCGAACTGGGCGAGCCCGGCAGCCACGGGTTGCCGGCCAGCACCCCGATCACCGGGGATCTGTTGTTCACCGTTCCCGAATCCACCCCCGAGCAGGCCGACGCGGCGATTTCCGAAGCGGCGCAGGCGTTTACCACTTGGCGCACGACACCCGCTCCGATACGGGGCGCGCTGGTGGCCCGGCTCGGCGAACTGCTCGTCGAGCACAAGGCGGATCTGGCCGCGCTGGTCACCATCGAAGCCGGGAAGATCACCTCGGAGGCGCTCGGCGAGGTGCAGGAAATGATCGACATCTGCCAGTTCGCGGTCGGGTTGTCCCGCCAGCTATACGGCCGCACCATCGCCTCCGAGCGCCCGGGCCACCGGCTGATGGAGACCTGGCATCCGCTCGGCGTCGTCGGTGTCATCACCGCGTTCAACTTCCCGGTCGCGGTGTGGGCGTGGAACTCCGCGGTCGCGTTGGTGTGCGGAGACACGCTGGTGTGGAAGCCGTCGGAGCTGACGCCGTTGACCGCGCTGGCCTGCCAGGCCCTGGCCGAACGCGCCGCCGACGACGTCGGTGCGCCGCCCGCGGTGAGCCGGTTGATCATGGGCGGGCGCGAGGTCGGCGAACGACTGGTCGACGACCCGCGGGTGGCGCTGTTGAGCGCGACCGGGTCGGTGCGGATGGGCCAGCAGGTCGGCCCGCGGGTCGCGCAGCGCTTCGGCCGGGTGCTGCTGGAGCTCGGCGGGAACAACGCCGCGATCGTCACGCCGTCGGCCGATCTGGAGCTGGCCGTGCGGGGCATCGTTTTCTCGGCGGCGGGTACCGCGGGCCAGCGCTGCACGACGCTGCGGCGGCTGATCGTGCACCGGTCGGTCGTCGACACCCTGGTGGCGCGGATCGTGTCGGCCTACCGGCAATTGCCGGTCGGCAATCCGTCGGCCGACGGCACTCTGGTCGGTCCGCTCATCCACGAAACCGCCTACCGCGACATGGTCGGCGCGCTGGAGGCGGCCCGCGCCGACGGCGGCGAAGTCTTCGGCGGCGAGCGCCACGACCTCGGCGAGAACTCCTACTACGTCGCTCCCGCGGTGGTCCGCATGCCGGCACAAACCGAACTGGTGCATCAGGAGACCTTCGCGCCGATCCTCTACGTGCTGGCCTACGACCAGCTGGACGAGGCGATCGAGCTGCACAATGCGGTGCCGCAGGGTCTTTCGTCGTCGATCTTCACCCTCGACATGCGGGAAGCGGAACGGTTCCTGGCCGCCGACGGCTCGGACTGCGGCATCGCCAACGTCAACATCGGCACTTCGGGTGCCGAGATCGGCGGGGCGTTCGGCGGCGAGAAGCAGACCGGTGGCGGCCGGGAGTCGGGATCGGACGCGTGGAAGGCCTACATGCGCAGGTCCACCAATACCGTCAACTACTCCTCAGAGCTGCCGTTGGCCCAGGGCGTGCACTTCGGCTGAGGGCTCAGCCCCTCGATGCCGGCGGATACCGCTCCTCGAGTGCGAGAGGGGACACATACTCGCCCACCAAGCTGCGATGCCACCACGCGCGTTCGCGCCGTAGTTCTTGCCAGGTGGTGAACCGGTAGTGGTACAGCCGGACTCGCACATAGCGGGGCGGTGTGTCGGGAAACGGGTTGCGCCGCAGCAGTTTAACCGTCGGCTTGTCATTCTCCAGAAGCCGCGACAGAAGCCGGAACAGCCACTGCTGAGCGTAGGCCGGGGAAAGCGCGGCGAACCACATCAGCCAGTCCAGGCGCAGGTGGTACGGAGCCCACTGCGGCGGTAACCGACGCACGTCGCCGGGCTTGCCCTTGAACTCATACTCCTTCCAGGTCGTCTGCTCGGTGACCGCCGGCTCGTCGGTGCCTTCGATGACGAGCTCGTCGCGGGTGCGGCTGATGGTTCCGAAAGCGCCGTAGGTATTGGCGAGGTGGAACGGATTGAAGGAGAAGTTCATGCGCTGGCGCTTTGAGATCAGGTTGCGCGCCGGCCAATAGCTGAGACACACCATCAGAACCGCGACGGCGATCACCAAGCCGGCAAACCATGGCTGCGGCGCCGGCAACTCAGGAGGAGCGGACAACGGTAGCAGCAACGCCGCCGACGAATTATCGACAGCGCTGAAAGCCAAGACGATCGTCAGCCAGTTCAGCCAGGCAAAATTACCGGAACCCACCAACCACAGTTGGGTCACGATCACGATTGCGGCAGCGGCGCTTCCCACCGGTTGCGGTGCGAACAACATGACCGGAACTGCCAGTTGGGAGAAATGGTTGACCGCCACCTCAACACGGTGCAGTGGCCTGGGCAAGTGATGGAAGAACCAGCTCAGCGGGCCGGGCATCGGCTGGGTCTCGTGGTGGTAGTACAGGCACGTCAGATCCCGCCAGCATCTGTCGCCGCGCAGCTTGATCAGTCCCGCGCCGAACTCCACGCGAAAGAGCAGCCAGCGCATCAGCCAGATCACCAGGACCGGAGGCGCAATCTCGTCGTTGCCAAGGAGCATGGCGAGAAATCCCGCCTCCAAAAGCATGGATTCCCAACCAAACCCGTACCACGACTGGCCGACATTGACGATAGACAGATACAGCAGCCAGATGACGAGCCAGATCAACATGGCTGCCGGCAATGGCACGTAGTCGGTGGCGCCGGCGACGACCGCCAACGACAGCATCGCTCCGAACCAGCTGAGGACGGCGAAGAACCGATCCGAATAATGGAGATGAAACACGCTCGGGGCCGCTCGGAATGACGTGTGGGCCAGGTACTGCGGCACCGGCAGCATTCCATGCTGGCCTATCAGCGGACGAAATTGGCGGGCGGCACTCATGAAGGCGATCGCGTAGATAGCCGCAATGCCGGTCTGCAGCACCTCACGGGCGAACCAGTATTCGGGTGCCGCGAACCAATCCATGCCCACCCCCCAAGCCAGCAACCCTTCGAGGGTCTGCTCGGCAGTCTCGTCGGTTTCGCTCGGCCGCGCCACTACGCCGGATTCCGGGTCTGTTGTACATGTGTTAACTAGGATGAAGGGTATGTCCGAACCCCGGCGACGGCTGTCGCCCGACGATCGTCGTAGCGAACTGTTGGCATTGGGCGCCGAGGTATTCGGCCAGCGCCCCTATGACGAGGTGCGCATCGACGAGATCGCCGAGCGGGCGGGTGTGTCGCGCGCGCTGATGTATCACTACTTCCCGGACAAGCGGGCGTTCTTCGCTGCGGTGGTGCGCGCCGAGGGCGAGCGCCTGTTCGAAGCCACCAACGCGCCGCCGGAGCCGGGGCAGAACCTGTTCCAGCAGCTGCGCGCGGGCGTGCTGGCCTACCTGCGCTACGACGAGGAACACCCGCACGGCGCCTGGGCCGCCCACATCGGTTCCGACCCGGTGTTGCGGGGCATCGAGGACATCGACAACGACCGCCAGGCCAACCGGATCATGAGCCGGATCAGCGCGGCCGTCGGCGCAGGATTGGACTCCAAGGTGGAACGGGATCTGCGCATCACCATCTACGGCTGGTTGGCGTTCACCTTCGAGATGTGCCGGCAGCGGGTGTTGGACCCGTCGATCGACGCCGGATACATAGCCGACACCTGCGCGCATACCCTGCTCGACGCCGTCGGCCGGACCCCCAACATCCCCGCCGAGCTGGCCGAGGCGGTCGCCCACAGCCGGGACTGATATTTGTCGGTGCGGGTTGGCACGATGGCTAGGTGAGCTCTACCCCCACCGATCCCCTCGCCCGGTTCAGCGCGCTGACCCGCGAATGGTTCAGCGGAACGTTCGCGGAGCCGACGCCCGCCCAGGCGCAGGCGTGGTCGGCGATCGCCAACGGCGACAACACGCTGGTCATCGCGCCGACCGGGTCCGGCAAGACGCTGGCCGCATTCCTGTGGGCCATCGACCGGCTCGCCGAAAGCGAACCGCGGCCGGCCACTGCGGGCACTCCCCTCGCAAGCGGTGGGCCCAGCGTGTTGTACGTATCCCCGCTGAAGGCGCTGGCCGTCGACGTCGAACGCAACCTGCGCACCCCGCTGACCGGCATCACCCGCATCGCCGAGCGGCGCGGCGTGCCCGCCCCCGACATCAGCGTCGGCGTCCGCTCCGGCGACACCCCAGCGGCGCGCCGGCGCGAGCTGATCGCCAAGCCACCCGACATCCTGATCACCACACCCGAGTCGCTCTTCCTGATGCTGACCTCGGCGGCCCGCGACACCCTCGCCGAGGTGCAGACGGTCATCGTCGACGAGGTGCACGCCGTCGCCGGCACCAAGCGCGGCGCGCACCTGGCGCTGTCACTCGAGCGGCTGGACCAACTCCAGGACAGCCCGGGGCAGCGGATCGGGCTGTCGGCGACCGTCCGCCCGCCCGAGGAAGTGGCCCGGTTCCTGTCCGGGCAGGCGCCGACGACGATCGTCGCGCCGCCGGCGGCCAAGACGTTCGACCTGTCGGTGCAGGTGCCGGTGCCCGACATGGCCAACCTGGAGAACAACACCATCTGGCCCGATGTCGAGGAGCGCATCGTCGACCTGATCGAGGCGCACCGATCCTCGATCGTGTTCGCCAACTCGCGGCGGCTCGCCGAACGACTTACCTCACGGCTCAACGAGATTCACGCCGAGCGCAACGGCATCGAACTGCCGTCCGGGTTCAACCCCCAGGTAGCCGGCGGTTCGCCGGCCTACATCATGGCCAGCGGCCAATCGTCCGGCGCGCAGCCGTTACTGGCCCGCGCCCACCACGGCTCGGTCAGCAAGGAGCAGCGCGCCGCGGTCGAGGACGACCTCAAGACCGGACGGCTGAAGGCCGTCGTCGCCACCTCGAGCCTGGAGCTGGGCATCGACATGGGCGCCGTCGATCTGGTGATTCAGGTCGAGGCCCCGCCGTCGGTGGCCAGCGGCCTGCAGCGCATCGGGCGCGCGGGCCATCAGGTCGGCGAGATATCGGAGGGCGTGCTGTTCCCGAAGCACCGCACCGATCTGATCGGCTGCGCGGTCACGGTGCGGCGGATGCTGTCCGGCGAGATCGAGACCATGCGGGTGCCGACCAACCCGCTCGACGTGCTGGCCCAACACACGGTGGCGGCGTGCGCCCTGGAACCGCTGGACGCCGATCGCTGGTTCGACGCGGTGCGGCGCAGCGCCTCGTTCGCGACACTGCCGCGCAGCGCATTCGAGGCCACGCTGGACCTGCTGTCCGGCAAGTACCCGTCCACCGAGTTCGCCGAGCTGCGGCCGCGGCTGGTGTACGACCGCGACGAAGGCATTCTCACCGCGCGGCCGGGTGCGCAGCGGCTGGCGGTCACCTCCGGTGGTGCGATCCCCGACCGCGGGCTGTTCACCGTCTATCTGGCATCCAACGCGGATGGCGAAAAGCCTTCGCGGGTAGGCGAACTCGACGAGGAGATGGTTTACGAGTCGCGGCCGGGCGACGTTATTTCGCTGGGCGCGACCAGTTGGCGGATCACCGAGATCACCCACGACCGGGTGTTGGTCATCCCGGCCCCGGGACAGCCCGCGCGGCTGCCGTTCTGGCGCGGCGACGGTGTCGGCCGGCCCGCCGAGCTGGGCGCCGCGATCGGCGCCTTCACCGGCGAGCTCGCGGGCCTGGGCAGGAGCGACTTCGCCGAGCGTTGCGCCGCAATGGGATTCGACGACCACGCGACGGACAATTTGTGGCGGCTGCTCGACGATCAGCGTCAGGCCACCGGCACGGTGCCGACCGACGCCACGTTCGTGGTGGAGCGGTTCCGCGACGAACTCGGCGACTGGCGGGTCATCCTGCACTCCCCCTACGGTCTGCGGGTGCACGGGCCGCTGGCGCTGGCGGTGTCGCGCCGGCTGCGTGAGCGCTACGGCATCGACGAGAAGCCGACGGCCTCCGACGACGGCATCATCGTGCGGCTGCCCGACACCGAGGAGACGGCGCCGGGCGCCGAGTTGTTCGTGTTCGACGCCGACGAGATCGAGCCGATCGTCGCCGCCGAAGTGGGCGGCTCGGCGCTGTTCGCCTCCCGGTTCCGTGAATGCTCGGCCCGTGCCCTGCTGCTGCCGCGCCGCCACCCCGGCCGCCGGTCGCCACTGTGGCACCAGCGCCAGCGCGCGGCGCAGCTGCTCGACGTCGCGCGCAAGTACCCGGACTTCCCGATCGTGCTGGAGACCGTCCGGGAATGCCTGCAGGACGTCTACGACGTGCCGGCACTGATTGAGCTGATGCACCGGGTCGCCCAGCGCCGGCTGCGGATTCTGGAGGTGGAGACCGCAACACCGTCTCCGTTCGCGGCGTCGCTGCTGTTCGGCTACGTCGGGGCGTTCATGTACGAGGGCGACAGCCCGCTGGCCGAACGCCGCGCCGCGGCGCTATCGCTGGACAGCGTGCTGCTGGCCGAGCTGTTGGGCCGCGTCGAGCTGCGCGAGCTACTCGACCCGCAGGTGATCGCCACCACCACTACGCAGTTGCAGCACCTCAGCGCCGACCGCGCGGCCCGCGACGCCGAGGGGGTTGCGGACCTGCTGCGGCTGCTGGGCCCGCTGACCGAAGCTGAGGTCGCGGAGCGGTGCACGGCCGACGACGTGGGCGGCTGGCTGGAAGGCCTGCGCGCCGCCAAGCGCGCGCTCACGGTGTCGTTCGCCGGTCACACCTGGTGGGTGGCCATCGAGGACATCGGACTGCTGCGCGACGGCATCGGCGTTGCCGTGCCGGTCGGAGTGCCCGCGGTATTCACCGAAGCCGTCGCCGATCCCCTGGGCGAACTGATCGGCCGCTATGCCCGCACGCATGGCCCATTCACCACCCACGACGCCGCGGCCCGGTTCGGGCTGGGCCTGCGCGTCACCGCCGACGTGCTGGGCCGGATGGCGATCGACGGCCGACTGGTGCGCGGCGAGTTCACCACCGGAGCCGCTACGGCGGCGACATCGGGCACAGTGGCCGACTCGACCGAATGGTGTGACGCCGACGTGCTGAAGATCCTGCGCCGACGCTCGCTGGCGGCACTGCGCGCACAGGTGGAGCCGGTCAGCACCGCCGCCTACGCGCGGTTCCTGCCGGCCTGGCAGCAGGTCGGGACGGCGACCAACTCGGGTGTCGACGGCCTGGCCGCGGTGATCGACCAGCTGGCCGGCGTGCCGATACCGGCGTCGGCGGTCGAGCCGCTGGTGTTCTCTCAGCGTGTCCGTGACTACCAACCGGCCATGCTCGACGAGCTGCTGGCATCCGGCGAGGTGATGTGGTCGGGCGCCGGACAGATCGGCAACGCGGACGGCTGGATCGCATTCCACCCCGCAGACTCGGTGCCGTTGACGCTCGCGCCTGCCGCCGAGATCGAGTTCACCGACTCACACCGCGCCATCCTCGACACACTCGGCTCGAATGGTCAGGCTGGCGGCGCGTTCTTCTTCCGCCAGCTCGCCAGCCAGATCGACCGTGACACCGGCGAGGAGCTCAAAAAGGCTCTCTGGGAGCTGATTTGGGCCGGCTGGGTCACCGGCGACACATTCGCGCCGGTACGGGCGATGTTGTCGGGCACCCGCCGACCGGGTGGGCGAGGAGGCACCCCGGCCCATCGCCAGCGTCGCACCCCGCCACGGCTGAGCCGCTACAGCGTCGCGCACGCACAGACCCGTAGCTCCGACCCGACCGTGGCAGGACGCTGGTCGGCGCTGCCGACCGCCGAGCCCGATTCCACTGTGCGGGCGCACTTTCAGGCCGAGTTGCTGCTCAACCGGTACGGGGTACTGACGAAGGGGGCGGTGGCGGCCGAAGGCGTGCCGGGCGGCTTCGCGATGCTTTACAAGGTGCTCACCGCGTTCGAAGACGCCGGCCGTGCTCAACGCGGATACTTTGTCGAGTCGCTGGGCGGTGCCCAATTCGCCGTCGCCTCCACCGTCGACCGATTGCGGTCATACCTCGATGGCGTCGACCCCGAACACCACGAGTACCAGGCCGTGGTGCTGGCCGCCGCCGATCCGGCCAATCCGTACGGGGCGGCGCTGCCGTGGCCGACGCGAAATCCGGGCGGCGAGCACGAATCCGACCTCGCACACCGACCGGGCCGTAAGGCCGGGGCCTTGGTGGCGATCGTCGATGGTGAGCTCGCCTGGTTCTTGGAGCGCGGTGGCCGTTCGCTGCTGAGCTTTACCGACGACGCCGACGCGCACAATGCGGCCGCCGCGGCGCTGGCCGATCTGGTCAGCACCGGGCGTGCGGCGTCGCTCCTGGTCGAGAAGGTCAACGGGGTGCCGGTGCTGGAACCGGGCGCGGAAGGCGATCGGGCTGCCGTGCAGACCGCGTTGACCGGCGCCGGGTTCGCCCGCACCCCGCGTGGGCTGCGGCTGCGATGACTATCGTGCTACTGGCCTATGAATGCTCCGATCACCACACCGTTCGGTTTCGAATCGACCGCGGCTGACGTCGTCGACGGTGTCGACCTCACCGACAAGACGGCAATCGTCACCGGCGCGTCATCGGGGATCGGCGTCGAGACCGCCCGGGCGCTGGCCGCCGCCGGGGCATTGGTCACGCTGGCCGTCCGGGACACCGCCGCCGGTGAGCGGGTGGCCGCCGAGATTCGTGCCGGCACCGACAACGCTTCGGTTCGAATCGGCGCCCTCGACCTCAGCGATCTGTCGAGCGTCGCTTCATTTGTCCGGGCCTGGTCCGGACCGCTCGACATCCTGGTCAACAACGCCGGCGTGATGGCATTGCCGGAGCTGACCATGTCACCGAGCGGACACGAGATGCATTTCGCCTCGAATCATCTCGGCCACTTCGCGCTGGCCGTCGGGCTACGCCGGGCACTCGCCGACGCAGACGGTGCCCGCATCGTGTCGGTGAGTTCGGCCGGCCATCTGCTCTCGCCGGTGGTGTTCGACGACATCGACTACGCGTTCCGCGGGTATGACCCGTTCGGCGCCTACGGACAGTCCAAGACGGCCAACGTGCTGTTCGCCGTTGAGGCCACCCGACGCTGGTCAGACGACGGCATCACCGCCAACGCGCTGATGCCCGGCGCCATCTTCACCCGGCTGGGACGCCACGTCGACCAGCAGCGAGCGGCCGAGGCCATGCGGCGGCAAAAGGCGGTCAAGACCGTCGAGCAGGGCGCTGCTACGTCGGTGCTGCTGGCCGCGTCGCCGCTGCTCGAGGGAGTCGGCGGACGCTATTTCGAGGATTGCAACGAAGCCGTCGTCGTAACGCGGCGTGGCGCGCCGGGTAGCGGCGGGGTGGCCCACTATGCGCTGGACCCGGCCAACGCCCGGCGACTGTGGGATGTCTCACTGAAGATGACCGGGTAGGCATGCCGGAGGGCGACACCGTCTGGCACACCGCCGCCGTCCTGCGCGAGGCGTTGGCCGGAAAAGCCTTGACCCGCTGCGACGTTCGGGTTCCTCGGTATGCCGCCGTCGACCTGACCGGACAGCAGGTGGACGAGGTCGTCAGCCGCGGCAAGCACCTGTTCATCCGGGTCGGCGACGCCAGCATCCACTCGCATCTGAAGTTGGACGGCAGCTGGCGGGTGAGCACCATCGACCGGCCGAGCCGCGCCGGTCACCGCATCCGCATCATTCTGGAGACCGGAGACATCCAGGCCGCGGGTGTCGACCTCGGCGTGCTCGAGATACTCGACCGCGACCACGACGAGGACACCGTCGCCCACCTCGGCCCCGACCTGCTCGGCGACGACTGGGACCCGCGCACCGCCGCGGCCAACCTGACCGCCGATCCGGGCCGGCCGCTGGCGGACGCGCTGCTCGATCAGCGCGTGATGGCCGGCGTCGGCAATGTGTACTGCAACGAGCTGTGCTTTGTCTTTGGACACCTGCCCACCGCCCCGGTCAAGGCGGTCGCCGATCCGTTGCGGATGGTGCAGCGTGCCCGCGACATGTTGTGGCTGAACCGGTCCCGCTGGAATCGGACCACCACCGGCGATACCCGCAAGGGCCGCGAGTTGTGGGTGTACGGCCGCGCCGGGCGCGAGTGCCGCCGCTGCGGCACCACCATCGAGTCAGACGGCAGCGGCGAGCGCATCTCATTCTGGTGCCCGGTCGATCAGACGGCGTAGACAGCACCCGACTGCACGGAGCCTCGGAGCCTGGCAACGTAGACCTACTCTTCAGCGCGATCGGGATACGGGACAGCCCGCACGTCCAGTCCTGGAATCGCCTCGAAGTCGTTCGGATTGCAGGTAAACAACGGCAGTTCGTGGGCGATGGCGCTCGCCGCAATCAGGGCGTCGTAAGCGCGCGCTGCCGGCTTGCGACCCGACGCTCGTAACGAGGCGGCGACCGTACCGAAGACCCGAGCGGCATCACCGTCGAACGCGATTGTCTCGAAGTCGGCCTCCGCCTGCTGCAAGTGTGCCTGACGTGCAGCACGCTCGTCGGCGCTGTCGGCGACGTGAGGACCGACCGACAACTCGACGAGTGTGATCGCGCTGACGACCGCTTCGTCGGGCAGGCTCGCGGGATCATCGATGCGTCCCAGCAGGATCACAGTCGAAGTGTCAAGCATCCCGCGTGCGAACGGCTGGTTCACAGGGTCGGATCCACCAACGCGTCGATATCGCGACGCAGCGCTTCGGGATCCACCCAAGGTAGTCGCCTCCTGCGCTCGACGAGTTCAGCAGGTCTGGCACTCCGGCGTGGAAGAGGCCGCAACTCTGCGATCGCGCGGCCATCTCTGGTGACGATCACGCGCTCTCCGTGCTCCACACGTTCGAGCACCTCTCCCCCTTTATTGCGCAATTCGCGCACTGTCACCGATCGCATGAGGGCAGTGTATCACCGGTGAGACATGCGCCAGTTCTCCCACTTGAGGGCGCTGAAACCCAGGTTTACGCTCGTCGGGATATGGCAAATCGAGATTTGGAGCAGCGGGTAACCC
>NZ_JBOGDB010000088.1:0-1547 GCF_050701515.1 Mycobacterium sp.
GCCTGAGGGTGGTCGAGGTGGCGGGTGACCACTTGTCGATGATGTCGGAGCCACATGTCGTGGACGTCGCGGCGAAACTGGCTGCGGAGCTCGCCGCGGTCGAGCTTGTCGGCGAGGGCCGGCAATGAACGCGCCGACGGTCGCGGTGATCGGCGCTGGAATCGGCGGACTGACGGCGGCGATCGCTCTGCGGGCCAAGGGCATCGACGTCGAAATCTATGAGGCGGCACCCGAACCGCGGGCCACCGGCACGGCACTGGGGATCGCCAGCAACGCCACAAAAGTGCTGCGCTCGCTGGGCATCGATCTGACAACGGACGCCTCGTGCCGCGCGCTCGAACACTTCGAGTTGCGCACAGCACGTGGCGAGTTGATCCGGAAGCTGCCCGGCGCGGCCATCACCGCTGAACTGGGCCATCCGTTCGTGAGCATTCACCGCAACGAGCTGATCCGCACGTTGCGCAATGCCGCTGGTGACGTACCCATCCACTACGGCGCCGAGGTGGTCGGCGTCGGAATCGAACTATGCGGGGCACGCGCCATATGCGCCAACGGCGCAGACGTGCGCGCAGGAGTCCTGATCGGCGCCGACGGCTTCGGTTCGACCGTCCGGTCGAGAGTAGCCGGTGAGCAGCCTCCCAGCGAGTACGGCTATGTGTGTTGGCTTGCTACCGTACGCTTTTCGCATCCACACATGGTGCCCGGATACACCGGCCACTACTGGGGCAGAGGACAGCGGTTCGGGCTCATCGACATCGGCGGCGGGATGGCCTACTGGTGGGGAACAAAGAACCTTCCTGCCGCCCAGGCCCGTGACTGGGACGGCGGCAAGGCGGACATCCTGGCTGCGTTCGAGGGGTGGGCCCCCGAAGTAGTCGAGGTGATCGAGCGGACACCGGCGGACGCCATCATGAGTGTGCCCGGTCAGGATCGACGATTCCTCAAGCATTGGGGCAGAGGCCCGGTCACCCTGCTGGGCGACGCCGCGCACCCGATGCTGACCAGCAGATCACAAGGCGCCAGCTCCGCAGTCGAGGACGGATATGTGTTGGCTGAGGCACTCGCCCGGATACCCGATGCGGTCGAGGCCCTGCGCGCATACGAGGACAGACGCAGACGCCGCGCCCGGATGCTGGTGCGGAGCTCGCGCCGGCTTAACAAATTGGAGCAGGTGCAGAATCCAGTCGCTTGCGCGGCGCGGAACCTCGGACTGCGTTATGTGCCAATGCGATCGTTCACCCGCCAGACGACCCGTCCCATGCGATTCGACCTGGGGTGGTCAGCATGATGCGGACCGAGGTGCGGCGTCCGCTGAGCCCGGTCGAGCGGTGGTACTGGATCGCCGACCAGACGTCACCTCTCAATGTTATTGCCCGCGTGCGCCTTACAGGTCATTTGGCCAAGGGTGTGCTGGAGCGGGCAGCGGCCGGCCTTTACGATGAACATCCGCTGCTAAGGCTGGCGATTCGCGCCGACGCCGATGGTTCGCACCCGGCATTCACACCGTCGTCGCAGAGCATCTCGCTCCGCACTGTGCACGGCGACGA
>NZ_JBOGDB010000089.1:0-4668 GCF_050701515.1 Mycobacterium sp.
CCCCAGATGAGCGACGCCGCGAGCGTGTTCCCGAGCAGGAGCACGTAATAGGTTCGCTTGACCGAGACGGCCGTCGGCACTGGCCGAGCCTAGCGTCGGCGGTCGGGGCGTCGCGCGGGTTTTCGCTCAGCCGCGTGCGGCCCCGGCTCGCTCGGCTGCGATCAGGGCGGCGCCGATGATGCCGGCATCGTTGCGAAGGCCAGCCGGCACGATCGGCGTCCTCAAGGCGAGCAGCGGGAGGAACTTCTCCGCCCTTTTGCTCACGCCACCGCCGACCACGAACAGGTCGGGCGAGAAGATGAACTCGAGGTGGGCGTAGAACTCCTGCAGCCGTTCCGCCCAATCCTCCCAGGAGAGATCCTTCTCCTCGCGGACCGAAGCAGCCGCCCGGTGCTCGACCTCATGGCCGTGTTTGAGGTAGAGGTGGCCGAACTCGGTGTTGGGCAGCAGCACGCCGTTGTGGATCACCGCCGACCCGATCCCGGTACCGAAGGTCAGCAGCACGATGACGCCGGTGTTGTCCTTCCCGGCGCCGAATTTCTCCTCGGCGAGCCCGGCCGCGTCGGCGTCGTTGAGCACGGTCACCGGCTGGCCGTCGAGCTCTTTGCCGATGAACTCACGGGCGTTGATGCCGATCCAGGACTTGTCGACGTTGGCCGCGGTGCGGACGATCCCGTCGGTCACCACCCCGGGGTAGGTGACGCCGAGTTTCTCCGTCCAGCCGAATTCGCGAACGACCGCGGCGACGGTCTTGGAGACCGCGTCCGGGGTGGCCGGCTGCGGCGTGGCCAGCTTGAAGCGGTCACCGATCAGCCGGCCGGTGTCGAGGTCCACAATTCCGCCCTTGACGCCGCTTCCGCCGACGTCGATGCCGAATCCCCGGCGTTGCTTGCCCCCATTGGTAGTCGGATCTGCGGCGGGCGAATTGGTGTCGGTCATGAGCGCTCCTCTTCAGAGGCCGGCAAGTACGACGCGACCCACCCTAGTAGCTCCGGAATAGATTGTGCTGCGATGAGCCGGTGAACAAACGCGGTACCGATCCGGACGAGCTGCGGTTGGTGGCCGAGCGGTTGGCGACCGAGGCGGCCGAATTCGTGCGGCGCAGGCGCGGCGAGGTTTTCGGCGGCGCTTCCCAGCACGAAACCACTGGAACGGCGGTGCGGGCGAAGAGCACGCCAACCGATCCGGTCACCATCGTCGACACCGAAACCGAAGGGCTGCTTCGCGACCTGCTGGCCGAGCTGCGGCCCGGCGAACCCGTCTTCGGCGAGGAAGGCGGCGGCAATCCCGAAGGCGGCGGGGGACGACCGACCTGGGTGGTGGACCCGATCGACGGCACGGTCAACTTCGTCTATGGGCTACCGGCCTACGTGGTGTCGGTGGCTGTCCAGGTCGACGGTGTGTCGCAGGCCGGTGCGGTCGCCAATGTCGTCGACGGTGCGCTGTACTCCGCGGCGGCGGGTCGTGGGGCACATGTCCGGCGCAACGGTGCGACGGAGTCGCTTCGGTGCAGTCAGGTCGACGAACTGTCAATGACGTTGGTGGGCACCGGATTCAGCTATGCCCCACAACTCCGCGAACGTCAGGCAACGGTGCTGGCCACGCTGCTGCCGCAGGTGCGTGACATCCGGCGGATCGGGTCGGCCGCCCTCGACCTATGCCTGGTCGCCGCG
The DNA here is from genome assembly GCF_050701515.1 of Mycobacterium sp. Lineage (GTDB taxonomy): Bacteria > Actinomycetota > Actinomycetes > Mycobacteriales > Mycobacteriaceae > Mycobacterium. Next base: position 1,674 of record NZ_JBOGDB010000089.1, read on the forward strand.
GGCCAACTGGACGCCTACTACGAGGACAGCCTCAAGGTGTGGGACTGGGCGGCGGGTGCACTGATCGCCGCCGAGGCCGGAGCCCGGGTGCGGCTGCCAGCTCCTAGCGGATCGGTCGGCGGCGGCGGATTGGTGGTCGCGGCCGCGCCGGGGGTCGCCGGCGCGTTGACCGATGTGCTGAGCCGAGCCGGCGCGATCTAATTACCGAATTACGGCTCGTCGCAACGGAATCGGCCTAGCACGCCGCGGTGTGGATCTTTGACAGCAACGTCGGGTCCGCCGGCTGGGTGGCGTCCGGTCGCAGGCTGGCCAGCACCGCTTCGATGTTGTCACTGCGCGCCAGCTCGCTGAACTCCGTGCCAATGGCCAGATCGACTGTGTCGTCGGGGCGTTGATCCTGAAACAGTTCTACGCACGGCGCGACCAGCCACACCGCCGCCGCTGCGGCGCGACCGCTCGGGCCGAACCGGATCTGGCCCTGGCAGGCCAACCGGTTGTTCTCGTAGAGCGGGTCGTTGGCCGCCGTCGGTTCGCCGAACCCCAGGTCCCGCAACTGGCCGGCGACCTCCGCGGCCTGACCGCCCTGACCGCTGGCGTTGAGCACCCGAATCTTGGTGTCCGCGAGGTTGGCGGGGTCCACCTCGGTCATGTCGGCCCTGGAGACCTGCTCGCCCAGGTTCGCCTGGGTCGGATCGGCGGCCTCGGCCGGGGGGTTGCACACCGCGGCCTCCTGGACGTCGGCCGGACGACTGAGGGCGAACACCCAGGCCACCAGCGTCACCACCGCCATGGCGACAAACATGCAGATACCGGGCAGAAAATTGCGCCGGCGGAACGGGCGACCATGCTTGTCGAAGGCGGTTCCCTCGGTGATGTGTGCGACCACCCCTGCACTCTAAAACCCCCATTACCGCGGTCCGGACAGGGGCGACACCGCATTGTGATGCAAATCACAGTTGATCTATGCCAAATCTGGGCACGAATCGTTTGGCGGATGCGTTCGACGCTGGTACAAAGCTCTGTCGCAAGGTTCACGGAGGGGACAGGACAATGGCTACCGACTATGACGCCCCACGGCGCACCGAGACCGATGACGTTTCCGAGGATTCCCTCGAGGAGCTCAAGGCGCGGCGCAATGAGGCCCAGTCGGCCGTAGTTGACGTCGACGAGTCAGAGTCCGCCGAAAACTTCGAACTGCCCGGTGCCGATCTGTCCGGTGAAGAGCTGTCGGTGCGGGTCATCCCGAAGCAGGCCGACGAGTTCACCTGCTCGAGTTGCTTCCTGGTGCATCACCGCAGCCGCCTGGCAAGCGAGAAGAACGGCAGGATGATCTGCACCGATTGCGCGGCCTGACGGATGGCGGCGATTCAGGTTCGCAGCGCGGACAGCACGCGGTCGGGGTGACGGCTGCTCACCAACCAGTACGGCGTCGGATCATCCGGATCGTCGAGCACCATAAGCACCATCGGTGCGACCCACGCCCGGTGCACGACATAGGCGGCCGGATCCAATTGGCGGCCGAGTGCCGCCGATTTCGCCGACTTGGGCACCTCAGCGGACCGGGAAATCACGCTGACCGGCAGGTGCGCGGCACCGACCCACAGCTCGGTCTCACCGGCCGGGCTGCCTGGCTCGCCGCCGACCACGCGCAGTTCGGTTTTGCTGAACCACAACAGGACTGCGGCGGCGACCGGCAGCAGCACGGCGAACGGCACCCAGTTCGGCACAGCCCGCACGCCCTGGTTCACTTCGAGCGCGATCAGCGCGGCCACCGCCAGACCCGGAAGCCACCACCACCACGGCACCCACAACCGCTCGCGGTAGCGCACGATCTGCGGCGCTGCGCGCGTGTCGGACACGTCGCCAAGGGTAATCTGTGGCCTCGTGTCCACCCCTCTGGCGGTCGTCCGTCTGGACCGCGACCTGCCGATGCCCAGCCGGGCCCACGACGGCGATGCCGGCGTCGATCTGTTCAGCGCGCTCGACGTCGAACTGCCCCCGGGGCATCGCGCCCTGGTGCCGACGGGGATAGCGGTGGCCATCCCGTACGGGATGGTGGGGTTGGTGCATCCACGCTCCGGTTTAGCTGCGCGCGTGGGACTTTCGATTGTCAACAGCCCGGGCACGATCGACGCCGGCTATCGCGGTGAGATCAAAGTGGCGTTGATCAACCTCGACCCCGAGCAGCCAATCGTCGTGCACCGCGGCGATCGGATCGCCCAGCTGCTGGTGCAGCGGGTGGAACTGCCCGAGCCGGTCGAGGTGACGTCGTTCGACGAGGCCGGCCTGGCTGACACTTCCCGTGGCGGCGGCGGCCACGGTTCCTCCGGCGGACATGCGAGTTTGTGATGCCATTTTCAAGACACTCCCACGACGACAACACGGGTGACGAGGCCGTCGAATCGGCCGCGTCAGCCGGGACTGACGACGAGCTGGACGGCCCGTTCGACATCGACGACTTCGACGACCCGTCGGTCGCGACGCAGGGCCGGCTGGATCTGGGTTCGGTGCTGATCCCGATGCCGGAGGCCGGCCAGGTGCAGGTGGAGCTCACCGAGGTGGGTGTGCCGAGCGCCGTATGGGTGGTCACACCCAACGGCCGATTCACCGTTGCCGCCTACGCCGCGCCCAAGAGCACCGGGCTGTGGCGGGAGGTGGCCACCGAGCTGGCCGACTCGCTGCGCAAGGACGCGACCGACGTACGGATCGAGAACGGGCCGTGGGGACGCGAGGTGGTGGGCGCAGCCTCCGCCGGTGTGGTGAAGTTCATCGGCGTCGACGGCTATCGATGGATGATTCGCTGCGTGGTCAACGGTGCAGCCGAAACAATCGGCGCGTTGACCGAAGAAGCCCGTAATGCGTTGACGGACACGGTCGTCCGTCGCGGCGACACACCGTTGCCGGTGCGGACTCCGCTGCCGGTGGAGTTACCCGAGCCGATGGCCGCCCAGTTGCGGGCGGCCGCCGAGCAGGCCGCGGCCGCCCAGCAGGCAGG
>NZ_JBOGDB010000090.1:0-3470 GCF_050701515.1 Mycobacterium sp.
GCGCAGCACCAGCCTCTTGAGCAGCGGTTGCTCCTTCCAGGGCGAGGTCGATCGGCTCGAAATCGCTCGGCTCGATGACGTATCCGTCGACGATACGCCGATTCAAAACCCCGTCGCGGTCCAAGAAAAGAGCAGGCCGAGGCGCCGAACAAGCTTCACCGCAAATGTAGCGGAGCATGGGGCGACCTTACAGCGCGTCGCAACGATAACGACGTCGCGATATTTGCTCCGTCCCATGTCACCGCCCTCTAGGACTCTGCTGAATTAGTGCCTTTGGGGCGGGGCGCCTCGAGGCGCTCGGTGGCGCTGGTGAAGTCAGACCTTGCGGTCGACACAGAGGTCGCCCCGCCGTTTCGAGTTTTGCAGTCGGGTCGGCGGTGATGCAAGCGTCTGGGTCAGGCGATGGCCCAGTTCGTTCCGGTGTGGTTGAGGCCCATGGTGACAAGTCGACGTAGGTTCAGCGCGGCGGCTCGGTGATGTAGCCAGTGGTCGTTCTTGATGACACCGCGGTAACGCAATCTTCGGTTGCCGCGGGTCAGCCAGGCGATGGTCCGTTCGACCATGGGCCGGTGCTGACGGTATTCAGCCAGCCACCGCGGATCATCAGCCGCGTGCCGGGCGGCGCGTTGGCGCGCGTCATGGGCGCCGACTTTAAGTTTCTTGCCCTTGCGGCTGCGGGTGCATCGGGCCCGCAGCGGGCAGCCGGTGCAGGCCGCGCCGAAGGTGGCAAACCCCGAACGGCTGATCGTTCGGGTCAGCCCGTTGGGGCAGATCGCCGTGCCCGCGGCGTGGTCGACGGTGAAGTCATCGACGGTGAATCCGTCCGGGATGACCCTGGGCACCGGTGCGGGCTTGACCCGGTCGGTATGGCCGCGCTCGGCCAACTCAGCGCGGAATCCCCCTGAGCCGTAAGCAGAATCGGCCAACACCGTGACCGGTGAATCCTCGCCATCGAGCAGCTCAAGCCCCACCACAGCTTCATGGTTGCCGGGCCCGTTGGCCTTGGTCAGTGCGCAGTCGGTGATGACGCCGGTATCGGGCTCGATGGCCAGATGCGCTTTGAAGCCGTCCTGGCGGCGATGCACGGTCTTGTGCACGTGGCGGGCGTCGGGATCCACGGTGGAGATCACCCGATCACCGGCGACCTGTCGCGCGATGCGCCACCGCCCGTCGGTGCCATCGGAGCCTTCGACGGGTTCGACGTCTTGGCCCGCGATCAGCGCCAGCAGCGCCACCGCGTCTGCGGCCCGCGGGCCCAGTTCCTGCTCGGGTAGGTGCCCGAGCAGGCGATGGGCGTCGCTGACCAGTGCGTCGACCAGCTGGTGTCGTGCCTGCTGGTCGCCCCAGGCGATCGCGGGTTTACCCGGGTCGTCGTAATCGTGGGCGCTGCACTGCGCCGCCACCACCTGCGCTGCGCCGGGGACTTCGCGGCGCACCCGCCGGATCGCCCCGATCAGCTGGGTCACCGTGTCCTGGGTGGCCACCGCGTCATCGAGCACCGTGGAATCCAGCGCTCGCCGCGCCTTACCCGCTAACGCACCTGTCTGGGCGACCACCGCTTTGACCGCCTCAAAGATCCGGTTCGGGGCATCTGAGGCCGCCAACCGACGCCGCCAATACGTCAACGTCGTCGCGTGAAACGCCGGTGCCGTCACCGCCAACCCACACGCCGTCTTCCATCGCAGATCAAAGGTGACCGCGTCCACGGTTTCGCTGTCAGACAGGCCGTACAAGGCCTGCAACGTGATCACCGCGGCCATCACATCGGCGGGCACACTGGGCCGACCCCGACCCGTCGGGAACAGATCGGTGAACATCTCATCGGGGAACAACTCTCGCCGATGAGCAGCCAGCAACCCAAACACACTGCCCGGCTTGAGAAGATGACCCGCCACCGACTCCGCATCCAGAATCTCGCGTTGACTTTCAGATCGACCCTGCACCCCCAAATTATCCCGAACAGCGGCATCAAACAGGCCCACCGCCACGCGGATTATTCAGGGCTCTCCTAGGGAGGGTAAATTCCGGCGCTCAGCACCCGCACGGCGCTGATCAGGCCGTCGATCAGGTTGCCTTCCTTGAAGGCAGACGCCGCCGCCGACACGCCGAGCGGAGCGGACTGCTCGATGCCGCGGCCCTGCAACTGCGAGCCGTACACCACCTCGATCGCGCGCTGATTGGGTGAAACCGCAAGCAGCACCGCATTGTCCGGCGTCGGCACCTTCACCAGGATCTCCCGGGCGGTGGCGGCCGTGTCGGCGCCGAGGTCGCCGAGGTACACCGCGAAGCGTGCCTTGGCCGCCCGGGACCCGTACGTCATTGCGTCGTCGAGCTTGACCAAGTCCTTGACCGGGAACGGGTAGTCGACCGAGGCGGCGCCGGGCTCGGTGACTCCGGAGATCCGTCCACTGGAGGTGACGACAAAGCCGACGGGTAGGTCGGCATGCTCACGCGTCGCTACTTCACCACTTGCCACTTGCGCCGCCTCCTACCGTGACCGGGTGCGAACCGTGGCCGTGTGAATGGTTACCGGGCTCGTCGGACGCCCATAGGATCGGCGCGTGCGTCCACGGGTCGGACATCTTGTAGGTCGCCGGGTGTGGGCCCTTGCGGGACCAGATCATCGCGGACAGCACCGCAACCACCAACAGCGGAATTACCACGAAAAATAGGTGGATCTCCAGGATACTCACGACGCAAACCCTATCTCAGCACGCGATGAGCGCTTGCGCGAAGTGGGGGCACCTCCCGCCCGAAGGGCAGGGGGACAGACGACACCGGCTAGGCCGCGCCCTCACCCAGATATCGCATCCACGCGGGATCGAGTTCCTTGACGGTGGACAGCAATCGCCAGTGCTGACCCTTCGGCCGGCTCGGCATCGAGTGCAGCGACCAGCCCATTTCGGCCAGCAGCCGGTCGCCCTTGCGGTGGTTGCAGGGCGAGCAGGCGGCCACGCAGTTCTCCCAGGTGTGGTCGCCGCCCCTGCTGCGGGGCACCACGTGGTCGACGGTGTCGGCCTTGCTGCCGCAGTACGCGCAGCGAAACCGGTCGCGGTGCATCAGCGCCGCGCGGGTCATCGGGATGCGGGCCCGGTAGGGCACCCGAACGTAGGAGCGGAGCCGGATCACCGATGGCACCACGATCGCCCGGGTGGCCGAGTGGATCACCGGCCCCGACGGATCGTCGTGCACGACGTCGGCCTTGCCACACACCACCATGACTACGGCCCGGCGTATCGGCAGCGCCGTGAGCGGCTCGTACGTGGAGTTCAGCAGCAGCACGCGACGCCGACCCCAGATCGAGCCGTCGCGGGAGGTGACGGAGGAACCGGTGTCGACGCTGTGCAGCACCCGTTCTGGGGCATGCGTCACCCCGGATACGCCCGCCGCGGCCCCGGAATGCCGGTGGCCGCGGCTCTTCTTGCGATGCGCCATTCGTCCTCCGACGGACAGTCCACCATGGATTGGGG
>NZ_JBOGDB010000091.1:0-8302 GCF_050701515.1 Mycobacterium sp.
TGCTGACCAGGAACTCGTCCAGGTTCTGCTGCTCTTCCACGATCGAGTTGCTGATCCGTGTCGAGCTGTCGATGGTGGTGATCAGGTCGGGGGCCGCATCGGCGTAGGCGGTCAGCACCGGAACAGAGGTCTCGATGTCGTGGCTCAGGTTCGGCAGGCTCGGTTCGATTTCGGCCAGAAACGCATTGAGGTCGGTCAGTGTCTGGCCGATCTTCTCGCCGCGGCCGTTGAAGGCCGTTGCGATCGCGCCGAGCGTCTGGTTGAGTTTCGCTGGATCGATCTTGTCAAGCACCTGAACAAGCTGCTGGAACACCGTGTTGATCTCGACCATCACGTGCCGGCCCTGAATCACCTGGCCGGGCTGCAACGTCTCCGGGGAAGGATCGTCGGGGGGAATCAGCTGCACGAACTTTGCGCCGAACACCGTCGTGGAGGCGATGTCGACGAGCACGTTCTTGGGAATGAGATGCAGTTGCTTCGGATCCATCGCCAGGTGCAGCGCGGCGGTCCCGTCGGGCCGCGACTCGATCGAGTCGACCGTGCCCACCTGCACGCCGCGCATTTTCACATCGGCGTCGTTGTTCATCACCAGGCCGGCGCGGTCCGAAATCACTGTGACGGGCTCGGTCGGGGTGAAACTGCCGCGGAACAGGGCGACGGCAAGCGCGATGACCAGCGCGATCGCGACAAACAGGCCCAGGCCTGCCAGCGGGCGTACCGCGCTACTCCTCATCGCCTCAGCTCCCCTATCCAGCCAGGTTGAAGTTGCCGTTGGAACCATAAATGGACAGCGAGACCAGCAGGGTCACCGACACCACGACCACAAGTGACGTGCGGACCGCATTGCCTACCGCGACACCGACACCCGACGGACCGCCGGAGGCGAAATAGCCGAAATAGGTGTGGATCAACAGGATGGTGATCGCCATCAGGACGGCCTGCAGGAACGACCACAACAGGTCGATGGGGTTCAAGAAGGTGTCGAAGTAGTGGTCGTACAGCCCGGCGGACTGCCCGAACAGCACCACGGTGGTGAACTGGCTGGCGACGAAGGACAAGATGACCGCGATCGAGTACAACGGCGTGATCGCGATCATCCCGGCGACGATCCGGGTGGACACCAGGTACTCGACGGGGCGAATGGCCATGGATTCCAGCGCGTCGATTTCTTCGTTGATCCGCATGGCGCCCAGCTGGGCGGTCACGCCGGCGCCGAACGTGGCGGCCAGGCCGATGCCCGCGACCACCGGCGCCGAGATGCGTACGTTGATGAACGCGGCCAGGAACCCGGTCAACGCTTCGATGCCGATATTGCCCAGCGAGCTGTACCCCTGCACCGCCAGCGTGCCGCCCGCCGCCAGGGTGAGGAAGCCGACGATCACAACGGTTCCGCCGATCATCGCCAACGTGCCTGCGCCCATGCTGATTTCGGCGATCAACCGGACGATCTCCTTGCGGAAATGGATCGTCGCGTGCGGCATGCCGCCCAGGGCCCTGGCGTAGAACAGAACGTGGTCGCCGATCCGGCCGAAGAAATCGACCGGTCGCCGTGCTCCCCGGAATACTCGTGGATAGACCGCCCGCAGTGCCATGGCCCTATCCCGTCGTCATCCGGATGCCGATGGCGGTCACGATCACGTTGATCACGAACAGCGCCATGAACGCGTACACCACGGTTTCATTGACGGCGTTGCCGACGGCCTTGGCTCCGCCGCCGGTGATCGTCAACCCGCGGTAGCACGCCACCAAGCCGGCGATCAGGCCGAACAGCGCCGCCTTGACGCAGGAGATGATCACCTCGGGAACCCCGGTCAACAGCGTGATGCCGGCGGCGAACGCGCCGGGGTTGACGTCCTGAATGAATACCGAGAACGCGTAGCCGCCCAAAATGCCGATGATGACCACCAGGCTGTTCAGCAGCAGCGCGACCAGTCCGGCCGCCAGCATGCGCGGGGTCACCAACCGCTGCACCGGGTTGATGCCCAGCACCTCCATCGCGTCGATCTCTTCGCGGATGGTCCGTGAACCCAGATCCGCGCACATCGCGGTGGCGCCCGCACCGGCGACGATCAGCACGGTGACCAGCGGACCGATCTGGGTCACAGCGCCGAAGGCCGCGCCCGCGCCACTCAGGTCGGCGGCACCCAGCTCGCGCAGCAGAATGTTCAGGGTGAAGCTCACCAGCACCGTGAAAGGTATCGCCACCAGCAGAGTGGGAGCCAACGAAACCCGGGCGACGAACCAGCACTGCTCGAGGAACTCTCGCCACTGAAACGGCCTGCGGAAGATGAACCTCAGGGCGTCGGCCGCCATCGCGAAAAACCCGCCGATGGCCTGCATCGGCCCGGACAGGTCTCGTCCCAGCGTGATGCCTGCGGACCATCTATCGGCCATCGGTACCCGGTCCCTCCAGAATCGTGACTGCCGAAACCGCGGTCGGGCCGCCGATGTTGTGGGCCAAAGCGATTTGCGCGCCATCGACCTGGTTCACGGCTTCGCCCCGCAATTGTGCGAATAGTTCAACACATTGCGCGACGCCGGTCGCACCCGGCGGGTGGCCCTTGGCCTTCAGCCCGCCGCTGGGGTTCACCGGCAATCCACCGCCGATAGTGGTGACCTCCGCTTCGAGAAGCTTGTAGGCCCCGAACCGTTCCGCGAAGCCGAGATCTTCATAGCTGATCAGCTCGATGCCGGTGAAGAAATCGTGAACTTCGGCGACGTCCAGGTCGGACGGCGTCATGCCGGCCATGGTGAACGCCTGCTTGGCGGCGCGAACCGTCGCGGTGAACGTCGTCATGTCCGGCTTGTGCTGGTGCATGACCGAGTCCAGCCCGATGCCCACACCCCGGATCCACACCGGACGGTCGGTGAAGCGATCCACCACGTCCTCGGCGGCCAGCACCAGCGCGGCGGCCCCATCGCTCTGCGGGGCGCAGTCGTAGAGCCGAAACGGTGTCACCACCGTCGGCGCCGCCAGCGCCTGCTCCATGGTGATCTCGAAGCGCAACCTGGCCTTGGGGTTGTTGACGCCATGCCGGTGGTTCTTCACCGCCACCATCGCCATGTGCTCTTCGGTAGCCGGCGACTCGTGCAGATACCGCCCCACGTGCAGTGCGAACCCGGCGGGAGACACCACGCCGAGCGGGTAATCCCAGGCCATGTCGCGGGCCATCGCCTCCCACTCCCACAACATGTCCGCCGACGTGGTGTCGCGCAGCTTGTCGGCGCCCATCACGAGGGCGACGTCGAACGCGCCCGACGCAACACCGAACAACGCATTGCGGACCGCGTCGTTTCCGGTGGCGCAGGAGTTCTCGACGCGGGTGACCGGCAGGTCGGGCAACCCGAGCGAGTCGGCGAGGATGCCCGACGGGAAGCCGTCGGTGGTGCCCATCGCGCCGAACCAGGCCGCCTGCAGGTCCGCCTTCGCCAGGCCCTTGTCGACGCTGCGCGCGCAGTCGGCGAACGCCATCGGCAGCAGGTCCTTGATCCCGAGCGCGAAATGCTCACCGAACGGCGTCATTCCGGCACCCACAACCGCGACTCGCCTCATGCGACGGCCGCCTCCGGCTCGAAGGCGTACCCATAGTCGGGCACCCCGGACCGGACCGCGACCCGACGCAGCGCCATCCGACCGCGGTCGCCGATCTCGATCGTGCCGGGCTGCGCCCCGGTGACCTTCACCAGGGCGCGCACACCGACGCCGTCCAATTCCACGATCACCAACGAATACGGCGTCTTCAACCCCGGAACCGGCATGTGCACCGTGGTTTCGGTGTAGACGGTCCCGGTGCGCGGCAGCGGCACCAATTCATAGCGGGTGGCCAGGCTGCCGTCGTGGCCGACGCGATACCGCGGCGGGAAGTCCAGTTCGTCGGCGTCGGCGAAACGCCCTGCCTCCCAACGGACCTTGGCCTCAAACGCCCGTTCGTAGGCCGCCAGCGATATCGGTATCTCGGCATCGGCGATGTAGCTGGACTCGGGCATCGGACGCGGCGACGGCTCCCGGCGACAAATGAGTGCGGCCCCGCTGGTGACCGTGATGCCGGACAGGATCGCCTGCTCCACCGCGACCAACGGGCCGGTGGCACCGCGCTCCGTCATGCCCGCCAGTGCGAACAGGCTCGAGCTGGCCCCCGTCGTCGGCAGCGGCGGCGGGTTGCCGATGCACAGATCGACAACGCGTTCGTGATCCACTCCGGCCACCGCTGCCGGGGTGTCCAGCCAGGCGGCCGCCAGGGAAGCGATCAGGCCGCGCTCATGCAGTAGCCGCGGATCGCCGTAGTCATGCACATCCCCGGTGGCGTTGCGGGTCCGCACCGGCAGGCTGCGCGCGACCCGGGCCGCGGTGCGGACCTGCAGCCCGTCTTGTGCGGTCAGGATGGCGGCGGCACCCGCGGGGTCCAGGTCGACCCCGATGATCAGCGTTCTCGGTCGGGCGGAACTGAGCGCGTCCACCGTCGCGGGCGCACCACCAAGCCGCTCGTCCACCTCGAGCTCGGGATCGAGTCCGAGACCTGCCAACAGCACGGCGGCATTACTACTTTCCAGCAGCGGCAGATCCCTGCTCACCAGCACCACACGCTGCACCGCACCACCCGAACTCAGCGCGGCCCGGCCGGCCTCCACGGCCAGGGTGACGGCGTCCTCGTCGTCACCGGCCACCCGGTGCTGGGCGGTTCCCCAACACGGCAGGTAGGTGCCGATAGCGGCGACATAGGGCATCGGGTTCTCCCGCGGGTCTAGGTGACGGCGCCGGCCGTCTTGAGTTCGATGATCCGGTCCCAATCAAATCCCAGTTCCAGCAAGATTTCGTCGGTTTGCTCTGCAAAACCAGGAGCGGGTCCGGATTGCGGGGCGCTGACATCAAACTGCACCGGATTCGCGACCAATTCGAGCTCGCCCGCCTGTACCAGGTATTCGTTCGCCTTGACCTGAGCGTCATCCGCCGCTTGCAGGGTGTCTTGCACCGGCGCCCACGGCCCGGAGAGCGTGGCGAAACGCTCGCTCCACTCAACGAGGGTCCGTTTGGCCATCGTCTCCTTGATGATCTCCGCGGCCGCCGCGGTGTTCTCGGCGATCGATTCGACGGTGGCGAACCGCGGATCGTCGATGAGTTCCTCGAGATCCATGTGGCGGCACACGTCGGCCCAGAACTTGGTGGGCTGCATCATCACCAAAGAGATATAGCGGTCGTCGGAGGTTGGGTACCAACCCACGAGTGGATTGATCGGCGACCCGTGCATGCCGGCTGGAAGGGCCTCCATCCGCTGACCGAGATGCCTGGTCAGCGCCACGGTATGCCCCATCGACCACAGGCCACTACCCAACAACGACACGTCCACGACCGACGGTTCACCGGTGCGCTCGCGCTTCAACAGCGCCGCCGTGATCCCACCGGCCAAATTGGTGCCCGAGATGGTGTCACCGTAGGCCGGGCCCGGTGGGCCGATCATGCCGTCGACATCCGGCGGGGTGACCGTTGCGGCGGTGCCGGCGCGACACCAGAAGGCGGTCATGTCATAGCCGCCCTTCACGGACTCTCCGCCACGGGGTCCCAACGCACTGCCCCTGGCGTAGATGATCTTCGGATTGATGGCCCGGATGTCGTCGACGTCGATGCCGAACTTGTGTCGGTGCGCCGGTAGGAAGCTGGTCAGGAAAACGTCTGCGCGACGGGCCAATTCGAGCAGCACGTCTTTGCCCTCGGCCACCGACATGTCAAGTCCGATGCTGCGCTTGAGGCGGTTGGCGTGCTCGATGTTGGGGTTGGGATCACTGTCGCAGTACAACAGCCCGGTCTGTCGCAGGCCGCGCTGCGGGTCGCCGGTCACGGCATGTTCGACCTTGACCACGTCAGCGCCCCATTCAGCCAGCACCGCGCCGGCCGATGGCACGAAGCCGTACATCGCGACTTCCAGAACGCGAAACCCTTCCAGCGGCCTGCTCACGAAACAACCGTCGCGAAGGTCTTGCTCTCCAGAAACTCCTCGAATCCGGCCTTGCCCATCTCCCGGCCGATCCCGGACTGCTTGTAACCGCCGAACGGGGTGTCGGGGCCGAAGTACATGCCACCGTTGATCGAGAACGTCCCGGTGCGGATCCGGCGGGCCACCGCGACGGCTCGGTCCTGGGTGCCGAACACCGCGCCGGACAGGCCATAGATCGAGTGGTTGGCGATCCGGACGGCGTCGTCGTCATCGTCGTAGCCGATAACCACCAGGACCGGGCCGAACACCTCATCCTGGGCGATCTCGCTGTCCGGATCCACGTTGGTGAGCAGCGTCGGCGTATAGAAGAAGCCCGGATCCACCTTCTCCCCGCCGGTGACCAAGGTGGCTCCCGCCTCGACGGCGCGTTTCACCATGCCGTCGACCTTGTCGCGCTGTTTCTCGCTGATCAGTGGACCCATGTAGGTCTGGGGATCGGTCGGGTCGCCGTAGCGCACCAGCCCGAAGTTGTTCTTGACCAGTTCGACGATCTCGTCGTGGTGCTTCTTGGGCACCAGCAGCCGGGATGTCAGCGCGCAGCCCTGCCCGGCGTGGGTCACCATGCTGAACGCGGAAAACAGCGCGGCCATGTTGAAGTCGGCGTCGTCGAGCACGATCGCGGCGGACTTGCCGCCGAGTTCGAGAAAGACCTTCTTGAGAGTCTCGCTGGCGGCGGACATGATCCGGCGACCGGTCGGGGTGGAGCCGGTGAACGTGACCATGTCGACGTCGGGGCTGGTGGTCAGCACGGCGCCGACCTCGGGGTCCGCGCCGCTCAGCACGTTGACCACACCGGCGGGGATGTCGGTGTGGTCGGCGATCAGCTCACCCAGCGCGAGCGTGACCAACGGCGCGTCCGGCGCGGCCTTGAGCACCACCGTGCATCCGGCGGCCAGCGCGGGCGCCAGCTTGGCCAGCGCGAGCTGGTTCGGGTAGTTGTAGGCGATGATCGCCGCCACCACCCCGGCGGCCTCTTTCTCCACCCAGCGGTGGTGCTGCATACCCCGGCTCTCGATAGTGCCGAGGTCCTCGGTCAACGGATAGTTCTTCAACAGGTCGGCGTAGAACCGCACGATCGCGATCGGCGAGTCGAGCTGGGCGCCCTGGGTAAGGGCCGGTGTGGCGCCCACTTCGGCGATGGTGAGCTCGGCCAGTTCGTTGCGATGGTTGAGCAGCGCCCGATGAAGCTGCTCGAGGCACCGGACCCGAAGGTCGGTATCCGTCGACCATGCCGTGGTGTCGAAGGCCCGGCGCGCGGCCGCCACCGCCGCCTCGGCATCGGCCAGCGTCGCGTCCGGCGCATAGCCCAGCACCTCACCGGTGGCCGGATTGACGGAAGGAAACGTCCCCGAAGTCCCGATCAACTGACCGTCGATCAGCAGGCGCCGATCGGCAGGCCGCTCAGATGTTTCCGCGGCGCTCGGCCCGCCACTGGAAATCGTCGACGCTTCCGGCATCCAGCCCCCTAGTGTGATGGAAACTTCATTCTCATCCTCGGCGAATCATACATTCGCGACATGAGAACTCAAGAAAGCGTAGACCACCTAGTCATGTGGCCTGATGACGGCAGTGGGGCGATTTACCGATGCGACAAACGCGCCTAGTTTGTCTTGCGGGATCATCTGGTCCGAGAGTACGGTTCTCATATTCGGAAGGAAGATTCTTGATGACTGAGACGAGCGCGGCTTCGTGAAGACCGCCGTCGTCACCGGAGGCGGCTCGGGCATCGGCCAGGCCGTTGCGAATCGGCTGCGCGCCGACGGAATTCACGTGGCCACCATCGACCTCGTAGAGTCCGACGACAAGTTCGCCCACACCGCCGATGTGACGGATCGCGCCGCGGTCGACGCCGCGGTGGCGGCGATCCGGACGCAGCTCGGCGCGGTAACGATTTTGGTGAACGGCGCCGGAGTTGAGCGCTTCAAGCGCTTCACCGACATCACGTTCGACGATTGGCAGCACATCATCGACGTCAACCTCAACGGCGTCTTCCACTGCGTTCAGGCGGTATTGCCCGACATGATCGAGGCCGGCTGGGGCCGCATCGTGAACATCTCCTCGTCCAGCACGCATTCGGGTCAGCCCTACATGGCGCCGTATGTGGCGGCCAAGTCGGCCGTGAACGGCCTTACCAAGTCGCTGGCGCTCGAATACGGCCCCAGTGGCATCACCGTCAATGCGGTGCCCCCCGGTTTCATCGACACACCGATGCTGCGCAAGTCCGAGGCGCGCGGCTACGTCGTCGTCCAACAGAACATCGACGCAACCCCGGTGCGCCGCATCGGCAGACCCGAAGACATCGCCGCCGCGTG
>NZ_JBOGDB010000092.1:0-51211 GCF_050701515.1 Mycobacterium sp.
CGCCTGGCCTGGTGGTGGGCACGCTGGGCCTGGTGGGCAGATGAGCACAACACCACGAAGTCGTCGCAGTAGCGGACAAGCTCGCCGACGCCGTGCTCGGCCCAGGCCCGGTCGAAGTGGAGCAGGAAGATGTTGGCCAACAACGGGGAGATGACCCCGCCCTGGGGTGTGCCGGAGACCGTCTCGACACGCACCCCCTCGACCAGCACCCCTGCGGTCAACCACTGCCGGATCAACTTGAGCACCCGACGATCCGAAACACGCTGCTCGACCATCGCCATGAGGCGGCCATGGTCGATGCTGCCGAAGAAGTCCCGGATGTCGGCCTCGAAGACAAACTGCTGCCCTCGGGGGAACGCCATCCGGATCGCTTCCATCGCATCGGTCGCTGACCGACGAGGCCGGAACCCGTAACTACAGTCCAAGAAATCGGCCTCGAAGATCGGTTCGAGGACCAACTTGGTGGCCTGCTGGACCACCCGGTCCCGCACGGTCGGGATACCCAACGGCCGCTTGCGGCCGTCCGGTTTGGGGATCTCCACCCGACGCACCGGCGCCGGGCGGTAGCTGCCTGCACGGAGGTCCACGGATAGCTCGTCCAGCATCCGCTCGACGCCGTAGTCCTCCACCGCCGCCAGCGTCACTCTGTCAACGCCAGCAGCGCCACGATTAGCTCGGACCCGTTCCCACGCCGCCCACAGGACGTCACTCCTGTAGATGCGGTCATACAGGGCATGGAAACGCCGTCCCGAAGACTGCTTGGCCGCAGCCCATAGCCGGTTCTGAAGTTGTCGCACTTTCACAGGAACCTGACGGCCCCCGGGGTAGATGGACCGGGCGGTCCCGGTCATGCCCTCACGCTTACCTTCATCCCCGACCCCACCGAAGTCGGGGCCCTTCCCTCCCACGGCGTTGCTCACCGTGATCTGCGGTACTACGACCCCGTCGGACTCCCGCTGCCCTCCGCTCGATTTCACCATTGGCTTATACGACCGGTCTTTGCTGACAAGGCTGGACAGACGGGTCTCTCCTGTTCCGAACGAAACCCTGCGTACGTGCCGCTCCCCGTACCCCGGAGGAACCCGACAGCGGACGGTCTGGAACACCAATACCGCCGGGCATGGCCTTCACCGTGAAATGAGCGGCTCGGCTCCCCCATTGTGATTCTGACGAGGCTGCAGGACTCGCACCTGATGGCACTACGGCCCGCACGCTTGCTCCCTCCAAAGAGGCTCTCGACGCCCCGCTCAGCCCGCCACCTCTCGGCAACGAACCGGGGCCTGCTACCCGGCGCTCCGGTACCTACCGGGACGGGACTTCCACCCGCTAGTCCAGTCCAACTTTCAGGACGCAACATGCAACGACGGTAGCGCCGGGCACCGACAGGTCAGGCGGCGACGGTGGCGGTACCGCCTGCCGCCGGCTCCAGCGCCTGCGCGACGATCTCGGCAACGTCGGTCATCGGCCGCACCTCGAGCGCTTCCAGCACCTCGGCCGAGACGTCGTCCAGGTCGGGCTCGTTGCGCTGCGGGATGAAAACCGTTGACAGACCGGCACGTTGCGCGGCCAGCAGCTTCTGCTTGACCCCGCCGATGGGCAGCACCCGGCCGTTCAGCGTCACCTCGCCCGTCATGCCGACATCGGAGCGGACCTGACGTCCGGTGGCCATCGAGACCAGGGCGGTCACCATGGTGACACCCGCGGACGGACCGTCCTTGGGCACCGCGCCCGCCGGCACGTGCACGTGGATCTTGCGGTCCAGCGTCGCCAGGTCGACACCGAGCTGCTCGGCGTGCGACCGCACGTACGACAGTGCGATCTGCGCGGACTCCTTCATCACGTCGCCGAGTTGGCCGGTGAGCTGCAGACTCGTCTCGCCGTCGTTGGACCCGGCTTCGATGTAGAGCACATCGCCGCCGAGGCCGGTGACCGCCAGGCCGGTGGCCACGCCGGGCACCGCCGTGCGCTCGGCCGATTCCGGGGTGAACCGCGGACGACCAAGGTACTCAACGAGATCGGGCTCGTCGATGGTCAGGACGGTGTCGTCCTCCGCGAGCTTGGTGGTCACCTTCCGCAGCGCCTTGGCGAGCAGCCGCTCGAACTGCCGAACGCCCGGCTCGCGGGTGTAGTCGGCGGCGATCTTGCGCAACGCCGCCTCGGTGACCGTGACCTCCTCGGCCGTCAACGCCGCCCGCTCCCGCTGCCGAGGCAGCAGGAAGTCGCGAGCGATGGCGACCTTGTCGTCTTCGGTGTAGCCGTCGATCTGGACCAGCTCCATGCGGTCCAGCAGCGCCGACGGGATGTTCTCGATGACGTTGGCGGTGGCCAGGACCACCACATCGGAGAGGTCCAGATCCAGATCGAGGTAGTGGTCGCGGAACGTGTGGTTCTGCGCCGGATCGAGGACTTCGAGTAGCGCGGCGCTCGGGTCGCCTCGGTAGTCGGAGCCGACCTTGTCGATCTCGTCCAGCAGCACGACGGGGTTCATCGAGCCGGCCTCGCCGATGGCGCGCACGATCCGGCCTGGTAGCGCACCGACATAGGTGCGCCGGTGACCGCGGATCTCGGCCTCGTCGCGCACACCGCCGAGGGCGACGCGAACGAACTTGCGGCCCAGCGCCCGTGCCACGCTCTCGCCCAGCGAGGTTTTGCCGACGCCGGGCGGACCGGCCAGCACCATCACGGCACCCGAACCGCGGCCGCCGACGACCTGCAGCCCGCGCTGAGCGCGGCGCGCCCGCACCGCCAGGTACTCCACGATGCGGTCCTTGACGTCTTCCAGCCCGTGGTGGTCGGCGTCGAGGATCTCCCGCGCGACCTTAAGGTCGGTGGAGTCCTCCGTGGTGACGTTCCACGGCAGGTCGAGGACGGTGTCCAGCCAGGTGCGGATCCACCCGCCTTCGGGGCTCTGCTCGCTGGAACGTTCCAGCTTGCCAACCTCGCGCAGCGCGGCCTCCCGCACCTTCTCGGGTAGGTCAGCGGCCTCGATGCGGGCGCGATAGTCGTCGGACCCATCCGGCTCGCCCTCGCCGAGTTCCTTGCGGATCGCGGCCAGCTGCTGGCGCAGCAGGAACTCCTTCTGCGTCTTCTCCATGCCGTCGCGGACGTCCTCGGCGATCTTGTCGTTGACCTCAACGTCGGCGAGGTGGTCGCCGGTCCAGTCGATCAGCGCGCGCAGCCGCTCGGCGACGTCCGGTGTCTCCAGCAGCTGCCGCTTCTGCAGGTCGGTCAGATACGAGGCGTACCCGGCCGTGTCGGCCAGTTGCGACGGGTCGGTCAGCTTGTTGACGAAGTCGATGATCTGCCAGGCTTCCCGCCGCTGCAGCATGGCCAGCAGCAGCTTCTTGTACTCGGCGGCCAGCGCCTTCGTGTCCTCGTCGGCTTCCGTGTCAGCGACCTCGGTCACTTCGACCCACAGTGCCGCACCGGGGCCGGCGGTGCCGGAACCGATATGGGCCCGCCGGTCACCGCGGACGACGGCAGCCGCACCGCCGCCGGGAATGCGTCCGACCTGCACGATCGACGCCAGCACGCCGTAGGTGGGGTAGCGGTCGTCCAGCCGCGGGGCGATCAGCAACTCGCCGTTTTCGCTGGCCTGCGCGGCGTCCACGGCAGTGCGGGCGGCATCGTCGAGCTCGATCGGGACCACCATTCCCGGCAGCACGATCGGCTCGCTGACGAACACCACCGGCACTGATTTGGCCTCAGCCATCGGAATCCTCCAAAGTTCAGTCAGCTGGACTCAACCCTGCGGTGGAGGGATTTGTTCCCGCAGAAAGCAGTGAGCCTGCCGCCGGGTGGCGACAGGCCCACTGAAGGGAGGTGCTGTTACGCGCCGGTGGGGGACGCGCCCAGCACCCGTTGCAGGTCGGGCTTCATCTGCTCCAGCTGCTGACCCCAATAGCCCCAGCTGTGCGTCCCGTTCGGCGGGAAGTTGAACACCCCGTTGGCGCCGCCCGCCGCGACGTAGTTGTCCCGGAAGGTGACGTTGGTCCGCAACGTGAACCCTTCAAGGAACTGCGCCGCCATCAAATTGCCGCCCTGGGTCCCACCGTCGAGATCCGACGGCGTGCCGGTGCCGCAGTAGATCCAGATCCGGGTGTTGTTGGCGACCAGCTGTCCCATATTGACCATCGGGTCGTTGCGCCGCCAGGCCGGATCACTCGACGGGCCCCACATGCTTTCCGCGTTGTATCCACCGGAATCGTTCATCGACAGACCGATCAGCATCGGCCACCAACCCTCGGACGGATTCAAGAAGCCCGACAGCGATGCCGCGTAGATGAACTTCTGCGGGTGGTAGATCGAGTAGGTCAGCGCGGTGCTGCCGGACATCGAGACGCCGACCACCGCGTTGCCGTTCTGCGACACCCCCTTGTTGGCCTCCAACCACGCGGGAAGCTCTTGGGTCAGGAACGTTTCCCACTTGTACGTGTAGTCCTGACCATTGCCCCGAGACGGCTGATACCAGTCGGTGTAGAAGCTGGACATGCCACCGACCGGCATGACGACCGAGAGCCCGGAGCCGTAGTACCACTCGAACGCCGGGGTGTCGATGTCCCAGCCGTTGTAATCGTCCTGCGCCCGCAGACCGTCGAGCAGATAGACCGCGTGCGGCCCGCCACCCTGGAACTGGATGCGGATATTGCGATTCATCGCCTGGGAGAACACATCCAGATACTCGACCGGAAGGCCCGGCCGGGAAAACGCGCCCGCGGTCGCCGAACCACCTGCGAAGCCGATCAGCCCGGGCAGTGTTGCCGCTGCAACAGCACCCACCACCAGCCGGCGCAACCACGTACCTCGAATCTTTCTGACGAACTTCATAACGGCAACCAACCCACCTTTCTTTACATGCCACAAGCAATCGCCGTTGCTTTCGCGTGCGTAGTGAAACACGCGCAACATGCGTCACACGCGTACCAACACCGGGTTGCGATGTCGCGGTTGCCTAACGATTGCGACTCGGCGCGGACTCGGCGCTAGCCGCCTGGGGTGTGACCTGTGCGAACACACGTGGCGTTGCGGCGCTAACGTCGACACCATGACGTGGCGGATCAGCTGGCGGTCTCGACTGTGGCGCGCGATGGTGACCACAACAGCGGTGTGCATGCTCGCCGCCGGCTGCGGCGACGGAGGCACCGACGTCGACCTGGCCAAGCTCAATGTGGGCACCTACTCGACGACGGCACGCACGATCGAGAACCAGCCTTCACTGCCGGAAGGCACTGTGCTGGAGGGAATCCGGATGGCGCAGGCGGTCGCCGACACCTCGCAGTTCGATTCCCCGATGATCTACCTGTGGCAGGCCGATCCCATCCCCGAGACGGCCAGCCTGCTGCCCGTGATGGGGGAGGCCGGAAAACGCGTGCTCGACCAACACGGCTGGGTCGCGGGTAATCGCGCCAGTTACGCGGACACCCCTCGACTGGACGACGGCTCGGCGCCGCCGTCCTATGTCGGGTTGTCGATCATGCTGCTGCGCTTCCCGGACGACAAGGCAGCCCGCGACGCGGCCTCGGCCCTTGAGGTGGCCAACTGGAACGACTTCGCCAAGACCGTCGCGGTGCCGCTGCCCAAGCATCCCGAGGTCAACGCGCGGTTCACGCCCGGCACCGGCGCGCTCTTGGTCGACACTCCGATCGGGCCATTTGTCCTGCGGTTGATGTTCGAAGCTCCGCCGGACGGCATCGAAAAGCGCGTGGGCGACCTGGACCCGGTGCTGGACGCCGAACAGGCCCTGCTGCGGGACTTCAAGCCCACGCCGGTGGCGGACATCCCTGCGCTGCCGCGTGATCCCGACGGGCTGCTTGCCCGCATGGTCACCACCGATCCCGACCGGCAGACGCCCCCGTCGCCGGCGTTCGCCGTCTACGGCCCCGTCGGCGCCCTGCGGGATCAACTGCCGGCGATCCGCAAGGACAAGCTCTACCAGAAATGGGGCGTGGATCGGCTGGCCGTTTCCGGCGACCAGCACCTGTACCGGTTGCGCGATCATCAGGCCGCCCTTGACATGTCGGCCGAGTTCATTGCCGAAAACTCCGGCCGCGAACACGAGATCGACGCCGATTCGAGCGTGCCCAACGAGCGCTGCTTCCAGCTAGACAACCCGCCCCCGATTGTGCCGGGGTTCGCCTGCCGGCTCGCCTTCGACAACTTCTACACCGTGGTCCGTGCCAACACCGCATCGAGTGTCAAGGAGAAGACGGCCGCCCAATACGCGCTGCTGGCAACCCGCTGAGCGGTGCTACCCCGCGTCCCGGGACAGCCGGAAGAGCTGGGTCACATGCCGTGGCGAGAGCTCCTCTAGACAGGTCACGCCGAGCAGCCGCATGGTTCGGCTGACCTGCCCGGACAGTATCTCGATCGCGCGGTCGACGCCGGCCTCGCCGCCGGCCATCAGGCCGTATAGGTAGGCCCGCCCGATCAGTGTGAAGCGCGCGCCGAGGGCCACGGCCGCCACGATGTCGGCGCCGGACGTGATGCCGGTGTCCAGCCAAATCTCGGTGTGCCCGCCGAGTTCACCCGCGACCCTGGGCAGCAGATGGAACGGGACGGGCGCGCGGTCCAGCTGGCGGCCGCCGTGGTTGGACAACAAGATGCCGTCGGCGCCGATGTCCACCACCGACTTGGCGTCTTCCAACGTCTGGATTCCCTTGACCACCAACTTGTTCGGCCATTGCGATTTGATCCAGGCCAAGTCTTCGAACGTCACCGTCGGGTCGAACATGGTGTCCAGGTATTCGGCCACCGTGCCGGGCCAGCGGTCCAGGGACGCGAATGACAGCGGCTCGGTGGTCAGCAGGTCGAACCACCACCGAGGATGACGCACCGCGTCCAGCACCGTGCGCAACGTGAGCGCCGGCGGTATGGACATGCCGTTGCGGGTGTCGCGCAGCCGCGCGCCCGCGACCGGAACATCAACGGTGACCACCAAGGTGTCGAACTCGGCTGCGGCGGCACGTTCAACCAGTGCCATCGACCTGTCCCGGTCCTTCCACATGTACAGCTGAAACCAGTTGCGTCCATGAGGGTTTGCCGCCTTGACGTCCTCGATGGAGGTGGTTCCCAGCGTGGACAACGTGAAGGGGATACCCGCCCTGGCGGCGGCGTGTGCGCCGGCGATCTCACCCTCGGTGTGCATCAGCCTGGTGAACCCGGTCGGTGCGATCCCGAATGGCAGTACTACCCGGCCGCCGAGCACGTCAGCGCCGGTATCAATTTCGGCGACATTGCGCAGGATGGTCGGGTGAAACTCGATGTCGCAGAAGGCTTGCCGCGCCCGAGCCAGTGACAACTCCTCCTCCGCCGCGCCGTCGGCGTAATCGAATGCCGCCTTTGGGGTGCGCCGCTTGGCGATTCTGCGCAGATCGTCGATGGTCAGCGCCGCCGCCAGCCGTCGTTGGGTGTGGTTCAGCCCGGGCTTCTTGAAGCGGATCAGTTCCGCGAGCTCGCGAGGTCTCGGCATTCGGCGCTTCATGGCACCGGCATTATTAGTCGCGGGCCGCGGCCAGCGTCCGCAGGACATATGCTCGCCGCTCGTCGATGGCCCGGCGACAAAGGCGGCATGGGCATCCTTTCGCGAGTAATCCGCTGCCCGGCGAAGACTAACTGGTGAAACCTAGAACATCACCACAGTGAGGAAATCGCGACATGGCGGTGCCCGACGATCCGTATGACCTGCAGCGGTTTGTGGACGCGCAAGACCGTGTCTACGACACCGTCATCGACGAGCTGCGCGACGGTCGAAAAAGAAGCCATTGGATCTGGTTCGTGTTCCCGCAAATGCGGGGTTTGGGC
This sequence comes from Mycobacterium sp., assembly GCF_050701515.1. Classification (GTDB taxonomy): domain Bacteria; phylum Actinomycetota; class Actinomycetes; order Mycobacteriales; family Mycobacteriaceae; genus Mycobacterium. Next base: position 7,801 of record NZ_JBOGDB010000092.1, read on the forward strand.
AGCAGCCCGACCGCGGCGAGATTCGGCATCTCATCCACCGATGAAGCGCGTGCATACCTGGCGCACCCGTTGCTTGGGCCCCGCTTACGGGAGTGCGCCCGGTTGGTGTCGCAGATCGAGGGCCGTTCGATCGAAGAGATCGTCGGTTGGCCCGACTACGTCAAGGTGCGGTCGTCGATGACGCTGTTCGCGCGGTCGACCGATGACAATGGTGATTTCCTCGCAGTCCTGGAGAAGTTCTACGGCGGCGAGCAGGATCCCGCAACGCTGGCGCGGCTGTCCTGATTCATCGGGCCGGTGCGACAATCAGCCACCCGTGCGGCTCGATTTCGGTGTGAGCAACCACCTGTTGTGGCGGCGCGCCGGATCCCGCGACGATCTGCCCTTCGCCAAGTCCGAATTCGCTCAGCGACAACGTCATTGGGGCGACGTCGATGTTGAGGGCCACCAGCAGCGTATCCGAGTCGCAGCGTGTCTGGTAAACGTACTGGGAGTTCGTCAGCCGCAAGGTGGAGGTTCTCGCGGCGTGCAGCCACGGATGCCGTCGGCGCAGCCCGATCAGATACTGGTGCAACCGGAACATGTCGTGGCCGTGTTCGTCGACTCCCATCAGAGGAGAGGTGAATTCCGGCCGCACGGCGTGGTCGCCGCCGACTCGCTCCTCTTTGACGCCGCGATACGCTGACTCGTCACCGGCGTACACGCTGGGAGTGCCGCCGACGGTCAGCAGGATGACCAGCGCATGCTCGAGGTGACGGGTGTTCTCCAGCCGACTGGCGATGCGGGTGACGTCGTGGTTGCCGATGAAGGTCATCGGGATGAAGGCGTCGAGGAAGTCGTTGTGACGCGCCAGCGCCCAGTCCAACTCGTGAAAGTTGTCGTCGTTCAGACTGCTCCAGATCGCCTTCCACAGCTCGTACTGGGTGACCGAGTCAAAGCCGGCCTGGTGGACACGCGCCGAATAGTCGCCGTGCAGCACCTCGCCGACGAACCACGCGTCACCGAATTTCTGCCGGACCTGGGGCAGGACCCGCGCCCAGAACCCGTTGGGGATGGCGTAGGCGGCATCGAGGCGCCATCCGTCGGCCCCGCGCCCCAGCCAATGCTTCATCACGTCGGCGGTGTAGGCGACGACGTCCGGGTTGTCGTGGTTGAGCGCGATCAGCTCGCCGTGTCCTTCGAACGTGTCGAAGTGGTCGCCGCGGCGGCGGAACCAGGCGCTGTCGTGGCCGGTGACGGCGTCACGGTAGCGGGGGAAGTCGGTGCCGACATGGTTGAAGACACCGTCGAGCAGGACACGCAGTCCGCGCCGATGCGCCTCGTCGACGAGGCGGTCGAAGTCTTTGTCGTCACCCAGCCGCGGGTCGATGCGATAGTGGTCGGTGGTGTCGTAGCCGTGCGTGCGGGAGTCGAATATCGGCCCGAGTGCGATACCGGACGCGCCGAGTTCGACGGCGTGGTCGAGCCATTCGACGATCCGGCGCAGCCGGTGCTCGTCGGCGGTCGGTGGCGGGTCGGAGGGAAACGCGCCGACGAAGCCGAGCGGGTAGACCTGCCACCAGATCGCGTGCTCGATCCACGCCGGTTCCGTCACGGCCGGTACTTCGCCCCGTAGAGCGACTTGACGGCGTCGGCAAGAGTGGCGGCCGGTCCGTCGACGACGGCCCCGGGCGCGATGGCGAGTTCGGCGCAGCGGCCGAGCCGTTCGAGGTCTTCGTCGCTGATGGCCACAGGCCGGAGTTTACGCAGAGCGATGGAAAGGCCCTCAGCTATCGAACCGGCAGGCGCAGGACGCGCGTATCGCCACGTCGGCGCGCGACGCGGCCAGCGCGAGTTGTTGACCGATGATCCCCGCCTCGGCGGTGCGGCCCAGCCGCTGCAGGCATTCGTGATAGCCGTGCAGGCTCCACACGTTGGCCGGGTGCTGACAGGGCCGGCTCAGCGTGGGATCCAGGCCGAGGTCGGCGGCGTAAACCTCGGCGGCGTCCTCGATCCGGCCCTGTTCCAGGAGCAGCGCGCCGTAGGCGTGCCGAGTCGGCTGCATCCAGCCCCACGGTTCGTCGTACGGCAGGGCGTCGTCGAGTTCGATTGCGCGCCGCAGGTGCGCGAACGCTTCGTCGAATTGGCCGTCACGGTAGGCGATTTCGCCGTCGAGCATCCCAGCGGCGACGGCCAGAATGTCATGGACGGTGTTGTTGAACAGGTATCGGGTGTCTGGGATGCGCTCATACGCGGCGGCGAAGGCTTCCCGCTCGGCGCGCGCCTGTGGCAGTTGTCCCTTGGATGCGTGCGCGACGCCGCGGCCGTAGTGAATGGTTGCGGTGGTGGAGCAGTACAGCTCGGTGTCATCGGGCAGCGGCACGGCGATCAGGTCGTCCCACCGGCCGAAGCGCACCAGCACGTGGGTTCGCAGCGGCACAAACGCTTCCAGCCAGTCGGCCATCGGCGGGGATTCGATGGCCAGCAATTCCGGAGTGAGCTGGGACGCCAGTTCGTCGGCCGCCTCCAATGCGACCTGAAGCTTGCCCTCGAACATCGCGGAGTAGACGACGAAGTGCAGGTTGTGCGCGCGGTAGAGGGAGTAGAAGTTCAGCGGCCCCTCCCGCTCGACAAATAGGCGATCTGCTTGCACCGCAGTCAGATTCGACACCACCGAGTTTCGGTAGTCGCCGCACAGCACATCGATGTGGCTTGGCATGTGCTGGAGGTGGCCGGCGTCGGGCACCAGGCCGCGCAGCAGGTCGGCGGCGGGCAGTGCGTCCTGCGGGGTGGCCGACATCTCCATGGTGTGCAGGTACAGATGCAAGACCCCGGGATGTTCGCGGCCGGCCGGCGTGGCCAGCGCGTCGTCGAGTATCCGCTTGGCCTGCACGACTCGTGAACCCGGCGCCGGTTCTCCGGTGCGGGTGTCCCATAACGCCCAGGCGGTCACGTTCACCAGCGCGTCTGCGGCCAGCGCCTGTACGTCGACGTCGTCGGGATATACCTCGGCCAGGGCCGCCATCGCGTCGGCGTATCCGGAGTGGCCGGCATGCAGCGCGTCGGCGTCGTTCGGGTCGTCGGTGGGGAAGCGGGCCTGCAACGCCTCGATCAATCCGCGCTCGGTTGCCGACGCTCGGCCGTTACCGGCAAGGCCGAGTTCCATCCGGGCGCGGGCCAGCGAGGCGGCCACGTCGACCGGGTCGAACGCCTCCCATGCCTTGTTGTAGTTGGGGCCGATGGCGTAGGCGATGCCCCAGCGGGCGATGGCCAGATCCGGGTCCAGGTCCAGGGCGCGCTCGAAGCACCGGATCGCCTCGTCGTGGTTGAACGCGTACGCCCACACCAATCCGCGGTCGAACCAGATTTCCGCTTGCGGCGACGGCGTTTCGATCGGCCGATGGTAGGAGCCCAGGTCGTAATACGGCTCGGTCTCGCCCAGCGGGATGGCTGAAACCGTCATGACTCGCACGATAATTCAGCAGCGCGGGCCGCGGCGGGCGATGGCCAGATCTACAGGGTGTGCAGCACCGCCGTCGCAGCGGCCAGCCCGACGCCGATCACCGCGGGCGCGATGTCGACGGCGCGATCGGAGGCGCGCAAGTGGAAGGCGACGGCCCCGATGGAGAGCAGGGTGAGGCCGATCGCCGCGGCGATTCCGATCGGCGACCAGAGCAGCCCGATCAGCACGCCGGCGACACCGGCGAGTTCCAGCACCCCGATCAGCCGCCACTGGATCGGCGACACCCCGAGATGATCCCGGATCGCCAGCGACTTCGAGACGCCGAGCAGTTTGATGCTGGCGGAGAACGCGAACAGCGCCGCGAGTAGCAGCGTCACGATTACGGTGGCGGTGTCTATCACCATCGCAGCGTACGACCCGCAACTCGACAGCAGAGTAGAAACATGTTCTAGTTCAGCTGTGCTGGAGTTCACCCACATCGGGGATGTCACCTCGGCGGAGGTCGCACGGATGCGCGCCGTCTATCAGCCGCTGGCCGAGTCGGTCCGCGAACTGGTCGACGCGACGATCCGCACTGAAGTCGACGCCGAGGCGGTGGCCGCGGTCAAGGCCGAGATCGATGCGGCGACCGCGCGGCTGCGGGCAGAGCAGATCGATGGCGCATTCGGTATTCGCTACACCACCGGCGGGCACCGGATGGCGTGGGGAAATCCCGTCATCGGGATCCGCAATCCGATTGCGCCGCCACTGGTGATCGAGCGCGACGCGTCAGGGGCGGCGTTCACCGATTTCCATCTGGGGGCGGCCTATGAAGGCCCGCCCGGCCACGTGCACGGGGGAGTCGCGGCGCTGGTGCTCGATCACGTGCTCGGCGAGGCGGCGGCCAACGTGGCGGAGCCGCGTTTCACCGGCACCATCACGTTGCGCTACCTGCGCACCACCCGGCTGGGCCGGTTACACGCGGAGGCCAGAATCGACCGGACCGAGGGCGTGAAGACCTATGTCGTCGGCCACCTCGCCGACGAGGAGGGCGTGACGGTCGAAGCCGAGGGCGTATTCATCCAGCCCCGGTTCTTGCGCGGCGAGTAGCGCTTCGCGCTTCAGGAGGCCGCGACGTCGCGGTCATCGAGGGCGATGCCCGACAGGCTGCGGGTGATCGCGCCGACCTCCGCGACGAGGACGCGTGCCGCGCCGTCATCGGATTCGATATGCACCGCCCGCAGCCGCTGATTGGCGGCGGCCAACTGCGTGGTGTCGATGCTCCAGGGTTTGGCGGGACTGGGCCGATCGCCGCGCAGGGCCTCGACATACTCGTCGACGGCCAGCACGAAGTCGCGCCCTCGCGCCGTTGACGGATGTGTCGGCAGGCTGGCCTCCAGCGCGGTGCACGAGCTGGTGACGCTGTTCAGCGCCGCGCGATAGGACCGCAGCCACCGCCGCAGTTCCCGCGACTCCACTCGGGTGGCCCCGGTGGCGGCTTCGAACGCCGAACGTGCCCGAAACGCTCGCTGCCACGCCGCCGCCAGCGCATCGGCGGGGTGGTCCAGGTCGTGCACGAACGCCTTGATCACCGTTGCGGCATAGTCGATTTCCGTCTTCAGCAGCTCGCCGGCACGCTGGCGCAGCCGCACCATGGCGTCGTCGGGCAACACCACATGAGCCAGCACCGCGAGCACGCCACCGATCAGCGTCGCCAACAGCGTGTCGCCGATCGAAGTCGCGACATCGGAGACGTCGAGAAGAAACACGATGGTCGTCGCGAGTGCGGCGCTCACCGCGATGTATCCGAACCCCGACACCGCGTAGGTGACCCCGAGAAACACCGCCGCCAGGATCGCGGCGGCCAAACCGGTTGGCTGCCACAGCGGTGTCACGGACGACGCGACCAGCACTCCGGCGGCGATGCCACCCACCCGACCGGCACACCGAGTGTAGGTGTGGGCGGTTTCGGGCCGCATGACCAACAACACCGTCAGCGGGATCCAATAACCCTGCGCCACATCGGCGAAGCGAGCGATGGCGACACCCGCCGCCGCAGCGCCGGCAAGCCGGACAGCGTGACGCAATATCGGCGATGTCCATTTCAGCTGCGCGTAGACGACGTCTGCTGCGGCTCTCAGCGCGCCGGACCAGCCGGTGACGCCGCGTTGTCCGAACCGAAGTTCGTCGGCCTGACGAAGCTGTCGCGAAAGATGCTGTGCAACAGTAGCTTCCGGGCCGCTCACCGCGGCGACGGCTATGTCAACCCGCTGCAATGCACTGTCTGCATCCCGCCGCATGCTGCGGCTGGAGGCGGCGATCGCCGCGAGCACTTCGGCGGCAGCGGTAAAAACCCCAGGGAAGGCGTCCTGCCCTTTCGCCTTGTCGCGTAGCGCCGTCAACGTTGCCGCGATCTGTTCGGGCAGGCCGTACCAGTCCCGGTATGCGTGCGGCTGAACGGCGTTGCTGGTGAACGCTTCCCGCAGCTCCATCAGCTGCACGGTGTCCACACGCGCATCCGGGTCGGCGGCCAGGCTTCGGGCGTCGGCGCTCAGCGAACGGTATGCCCGGGCCAGAGCCTCTCGCCGGACCCGCCAGCTTGCTGGAGGCCATACCGCGATCAGCGCCGCCTGCGTCAGACCGGCGGCCACGGCGAAGACGGCGGATACCGCGGCCGCCGCGGCCGACTGCGGGGGTTGCGTGACCAGCAGCGCACCCGCCGCCGCGGCGATGAGTCCGGCGTGTGCGCTTATCGCCCACTGCAGTCCGGCAAAGAAACACCACACCGCCACCACACCCACGAACACCGCGCTGGGGCCGGCGGTGAGTCCGCCGAGCAGTACGACGGCACCCGCCTGCGCGGAGACCGTGACGACGAGCGGTATCCGCCCAAGGGGGCTGTCCTGCAGCGCAGTCACCCCGGCGATCGCGGCTGTAGCAGCCGCGGAGGTCCCCGCCCCCGCGGGGCCCCAGTACAGGGCGATCGCGGCCACGATCAGGATGCCAAGCAGGCTGCGCGCGGCCGCACCGGCGTCCGGCATGGCCTGCCGCAGGGCACCGCTGATTTGGCTGCCCTTGATCACCCACCCATTCTGACCCGAGAACGGCGTTAAGCCCGGTTGAACCGCTCCCGTACGGCGTCCATTCTGGCCTGCAATTCCTCCGGGGTGAACGCGCCGCGATCCATCAGCTCGTGCGCGGTCACCACGACCGACCGGGCGCGTACCGGAAAGTCGTGATAGGTGGTCTCACCCAGAGCGTCTTCGGCATGGCGGCGCTCCAGGTTGTCCAACGATCCCCGCCAGGACAGGCATTCACATGTCGCCTGCATCGCGGACTCCCACGGGTCGGGCTTGCGCTCCAATTCGGGCAGCGACTTCTCGCGCTGAGCGTCCAGGCCAAGCGTGTCGAGCAGGACTTCGTATGGTGGGCCGCTCACACGCTTGCCTTGGCCGCCGACGGTGGACCAGAGGCGGTCCAATCGGCTTGCGGCAGCGCGACGCCGATCATGGTGTCGCGGGTGATAATCGCGGCAAGCTGCTCCTCGGTCCATCCTTCGGTGCCCTCGGGACGCATGGGCATGACCATGAACCGCGACTTCTGGTTCGAGTCGTGCACCCGCACCTCGACGTCGGGGCCGAAATGCAAACCGAACTCGGCCAGCACTTCCCGCGGCCAGCGCACCAGGCGCCGGCGGTAGTTCGGGGTGCGGTACCAGTCGGGTGACATGCCGAGCACCGGTCGCGGATAGCAGGAGCACAGCGTGCACACGATGACGTTGTGCACCTCGGGGGTGTTCTCCAACACGTAGAAGTAGGTGTAGTCGCTCGGTGTTCCGACGCCGGTCGGGTCGAGCCAGTCGATACCCACCTGCTTGCAGGCCTCGGTGCCGTCTGCCAGCAGCCGCGCCTTGAAGTCGGCGTCGGCCCAGGCCTTGGCGACCAACTTCGAGCCTCCGCTCGGGCCGAGCGACTCCGCCCATTCGGAGAACCGCCGGTGGTCTTCCTCCGAGAACAGCCCCTTCTCGATGGCCAGTTCGCGGACCGCCTTCTCCAGGATCTCGAATTCGCTGACCTGGTCGGATGACTGGATCGGGTCGTGCGCGCCGTGATCGTGGTCGTGGGTCACTTCTTCTCCTCGTTGGCCGGTTCCAGCCAGTGCTCGGACACCTCGGTTTCCAGCGTGTCGACGTCGAACCCGGTGTAGTTGGTCCACAAATCCTTCTGCAGGAATCGGACGACGTAGAAGGGTTCGTTGCGGCCGCCCCGTTCGGCATCGTCGCGCCCCCAGGCCTCGTCTTCCGGAATCACCCATTCCGGCCGGAACTCGACGACGGTTCCGGTCTTGCCGCGGGTAAAGGCCTGGGTGCGAGTGTGAAACAGGGTGGTGCCATCGCGCACCGTGACGCGATCCCCGACGGCGTACTTGTACTTGGTCATGACTTCTTCCCCGATCGCGCGCGCACCTCGTCGATCTTTGCGGTCAATTCGTCGGGCGTGATCAGCCCCTTGTTGATCAGCACCTTGGCCGCGACGGTCGCCCAGCGTGCGTAGTAGGGCAGACCGAAATACAGCGTGGCGCCCAGATCGTTCTCGGCGCGCCTGCGCTCCTCGGAGTTCCACGCCCCGCGCCACCCCAGACATTCGCAGGTGACGTAGGTGTTCATCTCCCACTCCTCTTCCACCTTCTCCTTGAAGGGGAGGGGCAGATCGATCTGACCGCCCACGTCGTGCAGCACGTGACGAAGCGCCGCGTAGAGCTCGTTGGAAATCTCGTACGGGGAGTCCAGCGGCTCGCGGAATACCGGTGCAACGTCGGCGACTCGCCCCGATAGTTCGTCGAAACTGCGTGGTGGGGACATCGATACCTCCAAATACCGTGTATCAGCGTGTCTTCGGCGGTAATTCGAACTTATCGGAAGTCATGGCGGTAGCGGGGGAAGAAGGGCGAATAATTGTGTCGGCTAAATTAGCCGCGTGGAAAAAGTCGTCCTCACGCTCCGGGGAGCCGAGCCGGATGACGCGTGGTGCACCAGATTGCGGGCCCAGGTCGCCGCGGATCTGCTCGACATCGGCCTGCCGGGCCTGGCGATCAATGTGCGCGACGGCGAGGTGCGCGATTCGCTGATGACGTTGACGACGCTGGATCCGCCCGTTATCGCCGTCGTCAGCATGTGGGCCCAGCAGTCCTACGGCGACCAGGTGCGCGCCGCGACGGCGGTGCTGGAAAAGGAGTGCGACGAGGTTGCAGCATACCTGGTCACCGAATCCGTCCCGCTGCCACCGCCCGACACCGTGCCCGGTCAGCGCACCGTCGGCCTGGCCAACGTCGCGCTGCTTCGCCGCCCGGACGACCTCGACGAGGCGACCTGGCGGGCCCGCTGGCACATCGACCACACGGCGGTGGCCATCGAAACCCAGGCGACATTCGGATACACGCAGAACGCGGTGGTGCGGGCGTTGACGCCGGGTGCGCCGGCCATCGCCGCGATCGTCGAGGAGCTGTTTCCGATCGAGGCGATATCCGATCTGCATGCCTTTTTCGGTACCGCCGACGACGACGATCTACGCGACAGGATGGAGCGGATGGTGGCCAGCACCGCCGCATTCGGGGCCAACCAGAACATCGATACGGTGCCCACCAGTCGCTATGTCTTCAGAACTCCGTTCAACTCCAACAGAAGGTCGTCCGATGACCACACTTGACGAGGCCGTCGCACTGGCGCGGGCCGACAACGGCTTGACCGTGGTGTCCACCCTGCGGGCCGCCAACACCATCCAGGCTTCCCTGGTGAACGCGGGGGTCCTTCCACATCCGCAGACCGGGCGGCCCGTCCTGGCGTTCGTCACCTACGGCAAGGTCAAACTCGCGAACCTGCGGGCCCGTCCCCAGCTCGCCGCGACCTTCCGCGATGGTTGGCAATGGGCGACCGTGGAGGGTAACGCCGAACTCGCAGGCCCGGACGATCCGCAGCCGTGGCTGAAGGACGCCGACCAGTTGCGTCTGCTGCTGCGAGATGTGTTCACCGCTGCCGGGGGCACGCACGACGACTGGGACGAATACGACCGGGTGATGGCCGAACAGCGTCGCACCCTGGTGTTCGTCGAGCCCACCCGGGTGTACAGCAACGGTTGACGTCAACGCCCATGCGCAGCGACTAATTGGCCAGCGCTGCCGCCAAAGCCTGAGTGTCGGGCAGGATGCGCTCTTCGGCGAGTTTGCCCCAGACGACGCGTTGGAACGCCGTCCCGCGATAAACCACCTGCCCATCTTGTGTCGCGACGTAGCGGGTGGCCAGGCGGGTCGACCACGGGCCGCCCTCGACGATTAGGTCCTCGACCTCGAAGCGCAGTCGCGGGAAGCGGCGGAACAGCTCGCGCAGCCACGCCCGCAGCTTGTCTGCGCCGTGAAGATCCGCCGCCAGCGGGTGGTCGCCGAGGAAGACGAAGTGCACGTCGTCGGCGAGCGGGAGCTCGTCGATGCGCTGATCGGACAGCCGTTCCCACAGGCCGGGCGCCTGTTTGCGAACAAGCCAGCCGTAGATCACCTGAATGACGGTAACTCACGTTGCGTACGCTGCTGACGTGACACTGCAGATCAGCGACGAGAACCGGGTGCGCACCCTCACCCTGGACCGGCCCGAGGTTCTCAACGCCTTCGACGAAGCGCTCTACCAGGCGACGGCGGTAGCGATTCGCGAAGCGGCCGAGGATCCGGAAGTAGCGGTCGTGCTGTTGACCGGCAACGGCCGGGCGTTCAGCGCCGGCAACGACCTCAACGAGATGCAGACGCGGATCACCGATCCGGAATTGAACAACAAGGGCAGCCACTTCACCGCGATGATCGATGCGCTGACCGAGTTCCCGAAGCCACTGATCTGTGCGGTCAACGGACTCGGAGTCGGCATCGGCACCACCATTCTCGGCTATGCGGACCTGGTGTTCATGTCGTCGACGGCGCGGCTGAAGTGCCCGTTCACCAGCCTGGGCGTCGCGCCAGAGGCGGCGTCGTCGTATCTACTGCCGCAGTTGGTCGGCCGGCAGAACGCCGCGTGGCTGCTGATGTCCTCGGAGTGGGTCAGCGCCGAGGAGGCGCTGCGGATGGGACTGGTGTGGAGGGTCTGCGAGCCCGCTGATCTGCTGCCCGAAGCCCGTCGGCACGCCGAAATCCTTGCCTCGCGGCCGATCCCGAGCCTGATGGCGGTGAAGCGGACCATCGCCGAGCCCGCCCGCCCGGGGATCGAGGCAGCGACCGAACGGGAGAATGCCCATTTCGCCGAGTTGATGGGCGCGGCCGCCAACGCCGACGCGCTCGCGGCGTTCGCCGACAAACGCGGGACGGCTACCTCGTAGCGACGACCCGAACCACCGCATCGGTGATCCGGGCACAGAACTCGTCGGCGCCGTCGTCGGAGTGGGTGAGGGCGCGCAGAAATGTGGCGCCGCGGATCAGGTCGAACACCGCGCCGGCGTCGCAGTTCTCGGCGGCCTGTCCGGTTGCCACGGCCCGCCGCACCATTTCCTCGATGGCCGCGCGCACCGGAATCTCACCGCGGGTGAGCAGCCGGTTGTAGTCATCGGGATTGCGACTGTAGGCCGACATCAACCCCGGCACGGCCGCGCGCGCCGCCGGCTCCATCGCCACATCGAGAAACAGCCGCACCCAGGTGCCCAGATCGGCTCGCAGGTCACCCGTAGGCCGGGGCAGATCGAAGGTGTCCAGGTGCAGCACGGCCTCTTCGATCAGCTCGTGCTTGCTGGGCCATCTGCGGTAAATGGCGGGAATGCTCACGCCGGCCCGATGCGCGATGGCCGCGAGAGTGGTGTCCTCGTAACCGAATTCGACGAGCACCTCGCGCGCCGCGGTCCGGACCGCGTCGTCGATGCCGGGATCACGAGGACGGCCCGCCGACTTGACGGCGGCACCGCTGGTCGTCGGCATGACCGGTCACTCCAATCGGTCTCCATTGGCTATTGATTACGTTATAGCACGTAACGTAATGTACCCCCATGCTGACCGCTCACGACGAGTTGATGTGCCACCAACTGCCCACCACGTTCGATCACGTCGACCAGTCGGATCTGCGCTGGACCGAACGCGTGGTGCTCTACGGGTTCGACCGCGAACGGCTGACCAGCGTGATGACTGGCATGGCGCGCTACCCCAACCGAAACGTCATCGACGCCTACGCAATGGCCACCGTCGACGGGCAGGCGCACGTGGTGCGGACCTCGCGGGAGATCTCTGCGGCCGCCGACGGCATTGCGTCGTGGCAGATCGGCAATTACACCTACGAGATCACCGAGCCGCTGCGCGGGGTGCGGGCGACGCTCGAGGCCGGCGATGGGCAAGGGCTGAGCATGGAGGTGGACTTCACCGGAACCTTCCCGTGTTACGAGCAGGCACCCGCCTTCTTCCGCGACCGCGGCCGCGTCGACGAGGATGCCCGCCGGTTCTATCAGAACGGCCAGGCCTCGGGCTCGATCACGATCGGCGACAACACGATCGCGATCACCCCGGAGAACTGGTACTTCGCCCGTGACCACTCGTGGGGCGTGCGCCGCGGCGGCGGGGGAGGCAACCTGCCCGAGGGTGCGATTCTGCAGCCACACAGCATCCCCGAGGGCGTGCTCTACTTCATGGGCATCTTCGAATTCGACGACCGCCTGGTGCATTTCGCGCAACGCGAGGACGCCGACGGCAGGGTCTGGCACTACGAAGGCGAACTGCTCTACCCCTCTTCGACAGGCAAGCCCAGCCAGGCCATCACCGCGGTCGAGCACGATTTCCGGTTCCGTGACGACCTTCGGGTAATCAGTGGGGGTGAAGTCGTCGTGCATGCCGCCGACGGCACCGCTGACACCATCTCGATCACGCCCGCCACCAACTTCTGGCCCGGCTTCGCCGGCTACGACGAATACCGCGGCTACGCCTCGGGACATTGGCGCGGTCCGAGCTTCGCCGACAGCTTCGTCGTCGACACCACCGACCCGTCCGAGATCGCGAAGGTCAGCATGCTCAGTGAGACGTTCTGCCGTGTCCGCAAGGGTGATTCGGTCGGCCATGGCCTCGTCGAGATGGTGTTCATGGGTAAGAACGATCGCTACGGCTACGCCGGGTACTGACCGTGGGGGCACCGCAGGCCCCGGCCCGGCCCACGGCCGACGAGATCGCGGCGTTGCTGGAACCGATCGCCCGGGAGCGCGTTCCCGGCGCGGCCACCGCTCGCATCGTCAATTGGCGCGGCGCCGAGCGCGGCTTCTCCACCGAGACATTCCTGTTCGAGCTGGAAACAGACGACGCCGATGGCGTGCCAACAACGCTGAAGCGGTTGGTTTTTCGCCGGCCACCGGCGGTCAGCCTCTTTCCGGACTACGACTTGGCACGCCAGGTGTTGGTGATGAAGCGGTTGCGGGACACCGCGATCACCGTTCCGACGGTGTGCTGGCTGGACCGCAGCGATGCCGCACTCGCCACGCCATATTTCGTAATGGAACAGCTGCCGACGGTGGGCAGTCCCGGCGACGTGCCGTCGTATCACTCTGAGGGGCTGTACTTCGACGCCTCACCGGAGCAGCGGGCCACCATGTGGTGGGGCTGCGTGCAGGCCATCGCCGACGTGCACACGCTGGACTGGCGCGCGCTGAAGCTGGACAAACTGCTGATGCCGGATCGGGGCGCTCACCCGCTCGAGCAGGTCGTCGACTATTACAGCGACATGTTGCAGTGGGCCTCGTCGGGTCGGCCGCGCGCCGAGCTGTCGGCGGCCGCGGAATGGTTGCGGGACAACATCTACCAGCCCGAGCACCTCGCGCTCTGTTGGGGCGACAGCAGGCTCTCCAATATCCTCTACGGCCCGCAGTTCGAGGTCTCCGCGGTGCTGGACTGGGAGATCGCCTACGTCGGCGACCACGAGGCCGATCTGGCCTGGCTGCTCTTCACCGATTGGGCCATGTCGGAATACCAGGGCGTGCCGCGGCTGGACGGAACTCCCGGACGCGACGAAACCGTCGAGCGATACCAGCGGCTGACCGGGCTGCCGGTGCGCAATCTTCGCTACAACGAAATCCTCGCGGCGCTCGCGCTGGCCTGCCCGGTGTCGCGGCTGGAATCCAAGTTTCGCGACGATGGGATGCTCACCGACGACTTGGACCTGGTCGGCTTCTGCGTCGAACGGATAAAGCAGCTGCTCGACTAGCTGCCGGTGCGCGTCGGGCTGCCGTTGACTTGATTCGCGGCGATGATGGCCCGCACGGTGCGCCGGCACCGTCCACATTCCGAGCCCGCGCCGCACGCGGCGGCCACTTCCTTCGACGTCGAAGCACCGTTGGCGACGGCCTCGTTGACCACGTGGCTGGTGACTCCGATGCACAGGCAGACAAACATCAGCGGCCCATCAGCTCTCGTCGACGCTCATGAGATGGGCGAACTTGCCGACGAACTGCGTGGGATAGGCACCCAACCCAACCTTCGACATCCACTCCGCTGCGGCGTCGGGGTGATCAATCCATTGCCGGGCGTTGATCTCGTTGTCGATCTCCTGCAGGATCAGCACTTCTCGACCGTCATCGAGGGCCTGATAGACCCAGATCTTGCGGACCCCTCCGCGCTTGAAGCGATCTAGCCCGTCATGCACCTTGGCCATCAGGGCCGGCACATCGTCGACCGAGGACATGACGCCCACCACGATCCGGCCAACGTGCTCTTCCGGCGACGGTCCGTACAGGTCTATTTTCTCCACCACTTCGCCACCGAAAATGGGCGGAATGTCGTCCGCGCCGGATATGTCGAACCATTCGAAAATTGCGGGCGAGCGCAAAACATCGCGAATTGACCGCGCGTGCCGAATACCGATTGTCACCAATACTCGCCGGGGCTCCCAGATCGAGGTGTACAGCACGACGTGATGCGCGCCGATGGAGGACAAATTGTCGCGATGCTTCTTGACCCAATGCCACATTCGGTCGATATCGTCGACGCGAAAATCGCAGGCGAGAATGAGTGAGTGCAAATCATACTCACTCATCGTCTTCCGCCTGTCAGGTGCTGTCGCCGACATGTTAGTGCAGTCTAACCTTACTAAGGACAGGCAGTCCAGCGTGCACCGACCCATCACGGTCACCCGAGCCGAAGATCGTTGGAAGCACGCGTGAAACACGCCGCGGACACACCGGAAGCCGTCGCCCGAGCGGGTTCCCTGCACTAGATTGGATTGAGACCAGGCAGTGCGACACGTGACCGGCCCACAAGTTGCTTAGGAGCGACCATGCAAGGCGATCCCGACGTTTTGAAATTGCTCAATGAGCAGCTGACGAGCGAACTCACGGCCATCAATCAGTATTTCCTGCACGCCAAGATGCAGGAGAACTGGGGATTCACCGAATTGGCCGCCCATACCCGCGCCGAATCATTCGATGAAATGAAGCATGCCGAGGAGATCACCGACCGCATACTGCTGCTCGACGGCCTGCCGAATTATCAGCGGTTGTTCTCCTTGCGGGTGGGCCAGACCTTACGGGAACAATTCGAAGCCGACCTCGCGATCGAGTACGAAGTGATGGCCAGGTTGAAGCCGGGCATCGTCATGTGCCGCGAAAAAGAAGACTCGACGACGGCGAACCTCTTCGAGAAGATCATCGCCGACGAGGAGACGCACGTCGACTACCTCGAGACCCAGCTCGAGCTGATGGACAAGCTCGGCGAGGAGCTCTACTCCGCACAGTGCGTATCGAGGCCGCCGCAGTAGGCCGATACACCGATTAACCAGCGCTTTCAGCTGCGTTTCTAGAACGTGTTTCACTTTTCTCAGTCCCGGCGTACGATTCCGGCATGAGCCGAATCGGACCTTTCGCTGACGACGACGCCGCTGCCTGGGTGATGAGGTCACCTGACATCGGAGCTGGCATGGTCGGTTTCACGCGCGCGGTCTACGACAAGAACCGACTGCCGATGCGGGTCCGCGAGTTGGCCCGGATGATCATCGCGCTCAACAACGAATGCGTGGTATGCCAGAACACCCGCGACTCGGAGGGCATCGCGGCGGGCGTCGACGAGCAGCTCTACGACCACGCCGCCGAATGGCGGACGTGGCCGGGGTACAGCGCGCAGGAGCGTATCGCCGCCGAGTTCGCGGAACGCTTCGCCGGCGACCACACCGGCCTGCGGGACGACGAGGACTTCTGGGCGCGCTGCAGTGAACAGTTCGACGACGAACTGTTGACGGACCTGGCGCTGTCGTGCGCGATGTGGTTGGGCATGGGCCGGATGCTGCGCACGCTCGACATCGGCCAAAGCTGCAAGATCACCCTGTAATTCATTCGACGTCAGCGCAGAATGGCTGCTGTGACATCGCGGGCAGCCAAACCCCTCGCCGCAGCGGCCATCGCCCAGCTCGAATCCGACGGGGTCGCCACGCTGATCGGCACGGTGGTCAACCCGGCCGGAATCACCCACGCCAAGACCGTTCCGCTGCGGCGCATGGGCACGTTCGCCGATCCCGGATTGGGGGCCAGCCCGGTTTGGCACGTCTTCGCCATCGACCAGACCGGGATCGTGTTCGGCGACGCCACGGGTGTGGTGGGAGACCAGCGCATCCGCATCGACCTGGGCGCATTGCGCATCCTCGGTGACGGATTGGCGTGGGCGCCAGGCGCTTTCTTCAATCAGGACGGCACACCGGACCCGTACTGCAGCCGCGGGGCACTGGACCGGATCGAGAACAGGCTCGCCGAAGCGGGAATCGACGCCCTGGTGGGCCACGAGCTGGAGTTCGTGCTCGTCGGGGCCGACGGCAGCCGCCTGCCCGGCACCATGTGGGCGCAGTACGGACTGGCCGGGGTGCTGGAATTCGAAGGGTTCGTGCGAGACGTCACCGACAGCGCAACCAATTCGGGTGTGTCCATCGAGCAGTTTCATCCCGAGTACGGCATCAACCAGTTCGAAATATCACTGGCCCCACAGTCTCCGATCGCCGCGGCGGATCAACTTCTGTTGATGAGGATCATCATCGGCAGGGTCTCCCGGCAGTACGGCCTGCGGGTCAGCCTCTCCCCGGTACCCTTCGCCGGCAGTGTGGGGTCCGGTGCACACCAACATTTTTCGCTACAGAAGGGCGATGCGCCGCTGTTCTCCGACGGCACCGGCGTACGGGGGATGACGGCGGAGGGCGAGTCGGCAATCGCCGGGCTGCTCGCCGGGCTGCCCGACGCGGAGGGCGTGCTGTGCGGCTCCGTGCTGTCCGGGCTGCGGATGCAGCCGGGGCACTGGTCGGGCGCCTATGTCTGCTGGGGCACCGAAAACCGTGAGGCCGCATTACGATTCCTGATCGGCGGCAGCAGCAATCCGCTCGGCGCAAACGTCGAGGTGAAGGTCGTCGATCCATCCGCAAACCCGTACTTCGCCACCGCCGTGATCCTTGGGCTCGCCCTCGACGGCATCGAGCGCAAGCTGCCGCTGTCCCCGGAGACCACCGTCGACCCATCCACGCTCACCGACCGCCAGCGCGCCGATGCCGGTACCGCGTTGTTGCCGACGAGTCAGGCCGAGGCGCTCGATGCCCTGGACAAATCCGCACCGATACGAGGCATTCTCGGCGATCCGGCCGTCGATGCGCTGCTGGCGGTGCGCCGCTACGAGCAGGAGAACTTCGGTGACCTCGGCGAGGACGAGCTCGCCGAGAAGTTCCGCATGGCGTGGAGCGTATGACTTCGAGCGGCCTGGCCCAGCACATCGACACTGTGCCGTTGATCGACCACCACGTACACGGCTGCTGGCTGGACTCCGGTGACCGGACACGATTTGAGAACGGCCTGAACGAGGCCAACACCGAGCCGCTGGCCGATTTCGACTCGGCGTTCGACACCCAGCTCGGTTTCGCAGTGCGCGCGCACTGCGCACCGGTACTCGGTCTGCCCAGCCACGTCGACGCGCAGACGTACTGGGATCGGCGCAGCCAGTTCGACGAGCCGGAGTTGGCCCGGCTGTTCCTGCCGGCCGCGGGTGTGACCGACTGGCTGGTAGACACCGGATTCGGCAGCGGGATAGCCGATCTCACCGACATGGCGGAGGTTTCCGGCGGTCACACCCACGAGATCGTCCGTCTGGAGGCGGTGGCCGAGCAGGCGGCCCAGGTGCCAGCCGATTACGCCACGGCGTTCGAGGAGATCCTGGCCGAGCGGGCAGCGACCGCGGTGGGCACCAAGTCGATCCTGGCCTACCGCGGCGGATTCAGGGGCGACCTGTCCGAACCGCGGCCCGCCGAGGTGGCCGAGGCGGCCGCGCGCTGGCGCGACGAGGGCGGGCGTCGGCTGACCGACCGGGTGCTGCTGCGCTTCGGTCTCCACCAGGCATTGCGGCTGGGCAAGCCGCTGCAGTTCCATGTCGGCTTCGGCGATCGGGACGCCGACCTGCACACCACAAATCCGTTGTACCTGTTGGACTTCCTGCGCTCATCCGGCGATACGCCGATCATGCTGCTGCATTGCTACCCGTACGAGCGGGAGGCGGGCTATTTGGCCCAGGCGTTCAACAACGTCTACCTCGACGGCGGCTTGGCCATCAACTACCTCGGCGCAGGTTCGCGAGCGTTCATCGGTCGGCTCCTCGAGATGGCGCCGTTCCGCAAGATCCTGTACTCGTCGGACGGCTTCGGCCCCGCCGAGCTGCACTACCTCGGAGCCCGGTTGTGGCGCAGCGGGATTCGCCACACATTGCAACGGTTCGTCGACGCCGGCGAATGGGACGAGGCGGACGCCATCCGGGTGGTCGACCTGATCGCCCGAGAAAACGCGCAGCGGGTCTACGGGCTCGGCTGACTACCGCACGCCCCGGATCAATTGCCCCGGTCTGGCGCCGGTGTCGACCCCGTGGCGCCGGGTCACTGCTCCGCTGACCACGGTTGCGTCGTAGCCCTTCGCGCCCTGGATCAGCCGGCGCCCGCCGGCAGGCAAGTCGTACACCATCTTCGGCAAGTCGAGGGTGAGGGCATCCACGTTGATGACATTGAGGTCGGCCTTCTTGCCTACCTCGATGAGCCCACGATCGGACAGCCCGAAAAGCGTTGCGGTGTCCAGGGTCTGCTTGCGCACCACGTACTCCAGTGCGAGCCTCGGCCCACGATGGCGGTCGCGGGCCCAGTGGGTCAGCAGGAATGTCGGGTAGGAGGCATCGCAGATCAGCCCGCAGTGGGCACCACCGTCGGACAGCCCCGAAACGGCGGCGGGATGCGTCAGCATGTCGTAAATGGCGTCGTGGTTACCGGCGGCGTAGTTGTAGAACGGCAGCATCAACAGCGCCGAGGCGTCCGACTCGAGCATCAGGTCGTACATGGTGGCCAGCGGGTCCTCGCCGCGGCGCTCGGCGATGGCAGCGACGGTCCGCTCCGTCGTCGGTTCGTAGTCGGGCGGGTCGCCGATGGCGTAGATGCGGTCGGCGCTGTGCTGGATAAGGGCAAACATGCCGTCGAACAACGGAAGAGGCTGCGGCGGAAGGTCATTCTCGGCAAGGATCGCCGCCCGCACCGCCGGTTCGGCCAGCCGCTGCGCCAACTCCTCGCGGTTCAGTTCCTCCTTGAGCTTGCGGAAGGTGGGTCGGTGAGTGAATGCGTGGTAGCCGGGGAAGCCGAACAACATCCCGAACGGTCGGGCCGCGATCTGCGCGTAGACCTCGATCCCGTTCTCGAGGGCCTTGCCGGCACGATCCAGCAGTTCGCGCCACAGCTCGGGAGCCCCCGGCGTCTGGATCATGGCGAACGACACGGGCCGTTCGATCTCGGCCGCCAGCTTCGTCATCCAGTCGAGTTCCCTAATCGAGGCCTCCGCGGGACTCTCGCCGGCCACGCCCTGCGGAGCCACCTCGAAGACCCCACGGCCACCGGCGGCCATAGCCCGCCCCAGGCCGAATAGCTCCTGTTCTGCTGCGTACGTGCCGGGTACCGGCTCGCCGTCGACGGCACGGTGCCCCTCGGTGCGTGACGTGGAGAAGCCGAGCGCCCCCGCCTCGATGGCCTCCTGGACGATTCGGCCCATCGTCGCAATATCGTCTTCGGTGGCTTCTTCGTTGCGGGCGCCGCGGTCGCCCATCGCGTAGCCACGCACCGCGCCGTGCGCGATCTGGGTGCCGAAATCGACAGCGAGCGGACGTTTCTCGATCGCGTCGAGGTACTCGGGGAAGCTCTCCCACTGCCAGGTGATCCCCTCGGCCAGCGCCGTCCCCGGGATGTCTTCCACACCCTCCATCAGTTCGATGAGCCACTGCTCACGACCGGGAGTGACCGGCGCGAATCCCACTCCGCAGTTCCCGCCGACCACCGTGGTGACGCCGTGCAGGCTCGACGGCTCCAGCAGCGGGTCCCAGCTGACCTGCCCGTCGTAGTGGGTGTGGATGTCGACGAACCCGGGTGCCACTATCCGACCGGTGGCGTCGAGGGTCTCTGCGGCTGGGTTCTCTGGACCCTCCAGTCCTGCGTCGTCGCCGATCCGCTTGCGTACTTCGACTATCTGACCGTCCTTGACGCCGATATCGGCGCGGAATCGGTCGGCTCCCGTCCCGTCGACCACGGTCCCGCCGGTGATTTTCAGGTCGTACATCGGGCCTCCTCAGACCAGGCCGGTGGCGTCGAACACCCACGACATGTCGGCGTTGGCGAAGTCATCCATCCAGGACGGTGGGGCATGGTTGGCCAGCGCACCCATGTCCCAGTAGTCCTTCCATAGGGTGATCTTCCCGTTCAGCACGCGGTGCACAGTGACGAACGGCAGGACCGCGGATTCCCCTGTGGGCCAATGCCATTCTTCATGGTGCTCGTACATGACATCGGTCCCGTTGTCGATTATCAGCCCGGTGAAGTTCTGGTAGGAGGCCAACGGCTCGAGGCCGATTTTGAGCCGCTTGACGATGTCTTCGGGACCTCGGGCCGCTGCGGTAGGCCCGACCGGCATGTCGAGGTAGATGCAGTCATCCGACAGGAACGTCTTCACCGAGTCCCAGTCGCGGGCCGACAGCGCCTTCCACATACCGAGCACGGTCTCCTCAACAGACGTCACTCAGCCATAGAACAGCGCGCAAGGTGAGGGTGTCAACGAAATCAGTGAACAGATTTCAGAATTTGTCTACAGCGCGGGATGTGGCGCCGTGACCTAGCTTTACGCCGAGGCCCAGCCATCGGGCCGGCGGCCGTCGACATCGGTGAAGCCGTACTCGCGCGCAAGCTCCGCGGAGGTGACCGAACGCTGGTTCCAGCGTTCCCGGGCTGGGTCGGCGGCTATCGCCGCGACGGCCCTGCCGACGTATCGCGGTGTCTCCGACTCGGCGAATCCCGGGGGAGCGGTGGGACCCCCATCGCCGCGGTCCGGCTCGAGTGCCGTTCGCCAATTGGCTTCGTCGACGCCGTAGTTGTCGAGCATCATCTCGGATCGCAGCCACCCGGGTGACACGGCGACCGCGGTGGCGCCGAACCGTTCGAGTTCGTGACCGTGCGCGAAGGCAAGCCGGTTCACCGCGGTCTTGGCGAGGTCATAGAACACCGACAGCCGGAAGTGCTGATCGTTGTAGCGCCGGGTTCCGTCGGTGACTTCGACGAGCAGACCGCCGGGCCGTTCGATGAGCAGCGGGTGCAGGCAATGCGACGTGATCAAGTGCGTGTCGACGCCCAGCCGGAGGATGCGCAGCCCGTCGTCGAGATCGTGCTCCCAGATCGGCCGGTTCCATGTCGGCGGCGGTCCCGTGAGGAGTTCGGCACCCCAGATGTTGTTGACCAGGATGTCGATGGCGCCGTGGTCGCCGCGGATGAGGTGCGCCAGCGCGCGCACCTGCCCGGGGTCCAGGTGATCGACCTGGTGCGCGATACCCTCACCGCCCAGTTCGTCCACCAGCGCGGCGGTCTCCTCGATGGTTTCCGGCCGGTCGTAGTCGGACCGTTCATTGCCCGACATGGAGCTGCGGCCCGTGCAGACAACCGTTGCACCCGCCTCGCCAAGCGCCGCCGCGATGCCCCGGCCGGCGCCGCGCGTCGCGCCGGCCACCACCGCCACCCGGCCCCGCAGGGCCTCACCGTCCGGCGTCCACTCCACGGCCTGAGTATTGCGCGTCTGGACAAACCATCTACCCGACTTTGGCTTGCAAGCGCATACTCGCTCGCGTGACACCGCTACAGCGCTACATCGCCGAAGAAATCGCCACCGACCACGTCGACGGTCTGCTGTCCAGACGCGAAGCGCTGCGACGGCTCGCGCTGATCGGCGTGGGTGCCGCGGCCGGCAGCGCGCTCATCGCCGCCTGTGGTGAAAACAAGCCGGCCACGGACGCTCCGGTCACAGCGACCGGCCCGGCCACCGCGAGCGCGCCGCCGCCGGGCTCCGAAAGGGCCCTGCCGACCACACCGGTCACCTGGGCGGGCCCCCGAGGCGAGCTGCAAGGCGCGTGGGCCGAAGCGACCGGCCCGCGCGGTGGCGTGCTGGTCATCCACGAGAACAAAGGCCTCAACGACCACACCCGATCGGTTGCCGGCCGCTTCGCCGGTATCGGCTACTCGGCAATCGCCATCGATATGCTCTCCGCGCAAGGCGGCACGGCGACATTCGCCGATCCGGCGGAGGCGACCGCGGCACTGAGCAAGATTGCGCCCGAGGAATCGCTGGCCAACCTGAAGTCCGGCGTCGGAGAGCTGCAGCGCCGCGTGCCGGACAAGAAGATTGCCGCCGTGGGTTTCTGCATGGGCGGAGGACTGGTGTGGCGGATGCTGGGCGCCGGTGCATCCGAACTCGCTGCCGCCGTTCCGTTCTACGGACCGGCCCCCGACAACCCGGACTTCTCGGGCTCCAAGAACGTAGCGGTGCTCGGCATCTACGCGGCCCGCGACGATCGGGTCAACAAGACAGAGCCGGCCGCCAGGGCCGCGCTCGAGCGAGCGGGACTGGTGCACGAGCTGGTGACCGAACCGGATGCGGAACATGCCTTCTTCAACGACACCGGCCCGCGCTACAACCCGACGGCCGCCGCCGACGCCTGGCGCCGCGTGCAGGACTGGTTCAGCCGATACGTCGTCTAGCTCAGTGGCGATGGTCTAGGTCGCCGAATTCGACTCGGGCGAACCGCTACGGGTCGATAATCGTGTCGTATAGGCGGGAACTGTTAGGGGGCACGATGAAGAAGATGTGTATGTTCTGGGCGGCCATGGGTCTCGTCGCGGCGATCGTCGCCGCGTGTGGAGATTCGACCAGCACGGACGAAGCTGCGACCACCGAAACCACCGCCACAACCACGACCGCGGCCACCGGCCCACCGGCGGCGCCGGAACCCACCGCACCGGCAGCGGCCGGCGCAACGATCACCATCGAGAATATGGCGTTCGGGGAGCCTCTCACGGTCGCCCCTGGGGCGGAGATCACCGTCGCCAACAACGATTCGGCCGAGCATTCCGTCACCTCGCAAACCGCGGGTGCATTTGACCTACACGTCGACGGCCAGCAGAAGGCCACACTCATCGCGCCGACCCAGCCCGGCGAGTATCCGTTCTACTGCGTGTATCACCCGAACATGAAGGGCACGCTGATCGTCAGGTAGCGGCCTCGTCGGCGTTTAGAAGCCGGCGCGCGGGCATCCGCGGGCGTGGCCGATCAGTCTGCCGAATGTCACAGCAGAGGTGATCACCCGACCGGAAACCGTAATAGTGCGCCGACACCTTCGGTTGGTGTGACCCTGTCTTCGGCCGGTACCAGCTTTGCCCCGATGGATACGGCCACCATCGGAAGCGCTTCATCCGCCCGCAGCACCTGGGTCGGCGGTTCGCCGAGCTGGGAGAGCACGTCGGCGTTCGGGGAGACGGTGGCCAACTCGTCACCGGCGACCACCGTCACATCGCCCATGTCCCCGATGATCAACGTGTCGACCGCAGCGGCCCGAAGAGCCGCGGTCACGCCCGCCAGACCCTCGGTAGCCAGACCCGACCCTCGCCCCAGTTCCGCTTGAAATCGTTCCGCCGCATCGTCGATCACGTTGCGTCGCCGAAGCTGAAACTCCGTTGAGATCGCTTCGCGCAGTGCATCATCGTCGATGCTCGTCCGGGCTCCCACTCCCAGTTCTACGGCCCGGTCCGCCACCCGCTCCGGCACGCTATCTATGAAGTCATTGCGCGACTGAACTTCACCGACCACGAAGACCACTTCCGGACCGGAGTCGTCCACCAGCGCGGTGACGCGATCGGCCACCGCCTGCACATTCTTGCGTCGGGCTTCCTCGGTCCTCGGCTGCGGGTCGCCGAAGCCGGGTGTTTCGGCTCGGTGGGCTTTGTGCACCGGATATCCGCCGCCATCCACGGTTTCCTTCCGCATCCGGCCGTAGTGGTGCAGCGCGAGGTCCCCACCGGTGTGGTCCACCGCCACCACCAGGTAGGCGGGGTCCTCGAGGCCGTGCTCGACCACCGGAACGATGTAGGGCAGGTTCGAAACACGAACAACGGGGGCGGGCGTGGGACCGATCAGGTGTTCGTTGAGCATCACTCCGTCCGGGCCGGCCACGACGGCACGGCCACTCTTTCCGACAGCTGGATCGGATCGGCGGATCGCCGCCTCAAGCCGGTCGGTGATGGCCGGGTCGGCCCCTTGTTCCTCGAGTTGAGTACGCAAGTGACGCCATTTGATGTCCAGCTGGGCGGCCGCGTCCGCGGTGTCATGCGAGTCGTCGAAGTAGACGGAACCGTACGGCCCACGCGACGCCAACAGTGGTCGAAAGCGATCGGATTGCATGGTTCTCCCGGCTGCTCGAATGCGGTCTCCCTATGGGGTGCCCGCAAACGCGTACCGGAAACCCGCTTAGCGGGGTGTCCAGGCGACCGGGAGCCGCTTGATGCCGTGGATGAACGGCGACAACAACCGCGCCGGTTCCTCGGTCGCCTCGATGTCGGGGATCTGGCGGTGCAGCTCTTCGAACGCCACGGTGATCTCGCGACGGGCCAGGTTGGCGCCAAGACAGAAATGCGCACCCCCGCCGCCGAAACCGACGTGCGGATTCGGTGTGCGGGCGACGTCGAACGTCCACGGATCGGGGAACTTCGCCTCGTCGCGGTTTGCCGAGACGTACCACAGTGTGGCCTTGTCGCCGGCGGCCAGCTTCGTTCCGGAGAGCTCGAAGTCTTGGGTCAGCGTGCGCCTCATGTAGATCACCGGCGAGGCCCACCGCACGATCTCTTCTACCGCAGTCGGGGCCAAGCCGTCGTAGTCAGCCCACCACTTGGCGCGCTCGTCGGGGTATCGGGTGAGCGCGAGCACGCCGTGGCTGATCGCGTTGCGGGTGGTCTCGTTCCCGGCCACCACCAACAGGATGAAGAACGACGCGATATCGGCAGACGTCAGCCGTTCGCCGTCGACTTCGGCCTCAACCAGGGCCGTGGTCAGGTCGTCGGCCGGGTTGACCCGACGGTCCTCGGCCAGGGCGGTCGCGTAGCCGCCGATTTCCATCGCGACCTTCACGAACTCCTCGTAGTCGTCTCCGATGTCGGGGTCGCCGAAGCCGAGGATCACGTTGGTCCAGTGGAAAATGCGCTGATGGTCCTCCTCCGGGATGCCCATCATGTCGCAGATCACCTGCAGCGGCAGCAGTCCGGCCAGCTCGTTGACCACTTCACCCTCGCCGTCCGGGTGCGCGGCGATCATCGCCTCGATGCTGCGGCGGGCGCGGTCGCGGACCGACGCTTCGGTACGGGCCACCACCCTTGGGGTGAAAGCTCTGCTGACGATGTTGCGCAGCCGAAGGTGTCGCGGATCGTCCATCACGATCATCGAGCCGAAATACTCGGACAGATCCGGGTTCGAGTCGCTGATCACGATGCTGGGGCTCGAACTGAATATGTGCGGATGGCGGCTCGCGAACCAGAGGTCGTCGTGCCTGGTCAGCGCCCAATGACCAACGGGATCTTCGACTGCGGGCGAGTCCAATGGCGGGTGAAACGAGATCGGCGCCTCACGGCGGAGGGTCGCGAACGCCGCGTCGCGGAACTCGTCGTCGAGGCTCCAGAACTTCCAGGAGCCGAGGTCGACATCGGCCAGCGGCATATCCGGCGGAGCAGCTCCATTGACCCGAGTTGCAATACCCACGTGAACCTTCCCCCTCATCGTCGAAGGAGTGACATGAGTCAGCCTATCCCGCCCGGGCAGCGCGCCGAGCCATGGCCGTAAAAGTTTGAGTTGGCCTGCGCCGCCGCGATCCGCCATGATAGCAACTCAGTGGTGCGTAACCCACATGCAGGACAACCCTTTACGACGTCGGAGGAGGAGATCGCCGAGGGCCGTACTCGACGTCAGCATTCCGACGCTGATGTTGTCGATGGTGCACATGTCCGGGGATCCCGAGCTGATCCGCGGCAGCCTGCGGCCGGCCGGTTTGTTCCTCAACGAGGTGCAGGGCTACATGTCCGAGGAGGACAAGGCCGCTGTCCGCAAATTCGCTTTGGACGTCATCACCGACTACCGCGACCGCGGGTGCCCGGAACCCAAGCCACTGCATCATTTCGTGCAGCAGGTCGGCGCCGATCGGGTCCCCGATTCCCCCGACGGCTGAAGCCGCCGGTCCCCTCGGGGCACACTGGTGGACAAATACGACGTCGGCCCCCATGTCCGGTGGGAAACCGAGGTCACCAAGGCGGTGTGGAACGACGAGAGCGCAACTTGGACGGTTACGGCGCGAGACCGAAACGGTGCGACGACAACGTTGTCGGCGCGCGCGAGGTGGCCGACGATTGGCACGCGCGCAGCCAGGCCGAAATACGCACGCTGGTGTGGTCACAGCCATCGATCAAGCACTCGTTCTACAAGAACGCGCACGGCGAGGTGCACATCCTCAGCCGTTGCCGTTGAGTGTGTTTGAGTGACACGCTCGCGCGGCGTCCCCGTGCGGGGTTTGGGTTCTGGCTTCACCGCCCACGGCCGCCGCTTGCGCGGGTCGGTCCTACACGGGCTCGCCAGGCCAGAATTACCGGCTGGTCTGGCCCGCCGTCTCCAGCGCTACCGCTGGAACTGCTGACGAACGGCGCCGTGGCCCCGACTGGACCACAACTGGCATATCCCGGCCAGTCACGGGGATCAAGTTATGCCGCCAACCTATCTTCGACGTACGACAAGCTCTGCTAGAACACACCAAAGCACACTCGAATACACCCCAGCGGCAACAGCTCCTCACCCCCGTTGGATTGGGCCGAGCACTACGGTGGGTATAGGGCGCGACGAGGCTCTTGACGATTGAAGGAGTGGGTACGTGGCCGGTCGTATCGAGATCGATGACGTCGCGCCCGTGGTGTCGGGCGGACGTTTTCCGGCCAAGGCCGTCGTCGGGGAGGTGGTCCCGGTGCGGGCCACCGTGTGGCGGGACGGCCACGACGCCGTGTCGGCCACCCTGGTGGTGCGCTACCACGGCCAGTCATATCCGCAGCTGGTCGAGGGCCCAGACCGCGAGACGGCCGTCCAACCGGTCCCGATCGAGGCCGTCGTCAATCCGGTGCCCAGGGTCAAGCCGCAGCTGATCGGAATGTCGACCGGCCGAACACCCGACGTGTTCCACAGCCAGTTCACCCCCGACAGTGTCGGGCTGTGGACATTCCGGGTGGACGGCTGGGGCGACCCGATCGCCACCTGGCGGCGTGCCGTCGTCGCCAAGCTGGACGCCGGGCAGAGCGAAGCCGAGCTGTCCAACGACCTGATCCTCGGCGCGCGGCTGCTGGAGCGGGCCACTACCGGCCTGCCGCGCAAGTTGCGCGATCCGCTGCTCGAAGCCGCGACGGCGCTACGCAAGCCCGGCGACCCGTTCACCCGCGCGGGCGCGGCGCTGTCGGACGAGGTGACCGAGCTGCTGGAACGCTATCCGCTGCGCGACCTGATCACCCGCGGCGCGCAACACGGCGTATGGGTGGACCGGCCGCAGGCGCGGTTCAGCGCGTGGTACGAGATGTTTCCGCGCTCCACCGGCGGACGGGACAAGAAGGGCAGAGCGGTGCCCGGCACGTTCGCCACGGCGGCCAAGGCGCTGCCGCGCATCGCCAAGATGGGGTTCGACGTGGTGTACCTGGCACCCATCCACCCGATCGGCAAGGTGCATCGCAAGGGCCGAAACAACACGGTAACCGCGGCGCCCAAGGACGTCGGCTCGCCATGGGCGATCGGCAGCGACGAGGGCGGCCACGACGCCGTGCACCCCACGCTGGGCACCATCGAGGACTTCGAGGACTTCGTCACGGCGGCGCGCGATCAGGGCATGGAGGTGGCGCTGGACCTGGCGCTGCAGACCGCGCCCGACCATCCCTGGGCCAAGGAGCACCCGGAATGGTTCACCGTGCTGCCCGATGGGACCATTGCCTACGCCGAGAACCCGCCGAAGAAGTACCAGGACATCTACCCGGTCAACTTCGACAATGATCCCGCCGGTCTGTATGCCGAAGTGCTGCGGGTGGTGCGATTCTGGATCAGCCACGGCGTCAAGGTCTTTCGGGTAGACAACCCGCATACCAAACCGCCGAACTTCTGGGCATGGCTGATCGGGCAGGTGAAGGCCACCGATCCGGACGTGCTGTTCCTGTCCGAGGCTTTCACCCGACCGGCCC
The DNA here is from genome assembly GCF_050701515.1 of Mycobacterium sp. Lineage (GTDB taxonomy): Bacteria > Actinomycetota > Actinomycetes > Mycobacteriales > Mycobacteriaceae > Mycobacterium. The sequence continues at coordinate 35,805 of NZ_JBOGDB010000092.1, forward strand.
GGCTGTATGGCCTGGCCAAGCTGGGCTTCACCCAGTCCTACACCTACTTCACCTGGCGCACCGCCAAGTGGGAACTCACCGAGTTCGGCGAGCAGATCGTCGAGCACGCCGATTACGCTCGCCCAAACCTGTTCGTCAATACGCCCGACATCTTGCACGAAAGCCTGCAGCGCGGCGGTCCGGGCATGTTCGCCATCCGAGCGGTGCTGGCGTCGACGCTCAGTCCGGCCTGGGGCGTCTATTCCGGCTATGAACTGTTCGAGCACCGGCCGGTCCGGGAGGGCAGTGAGGAGTACCTCGACTCGGAGAAGTACGAGTTGCGACCCCGTGACTTCGAGGCGGCAATCGCCAAGGGCGAATCGCTGGAGCCGTTCTTGGCCCGGCTCAACGAGATTCGCCGGTTGCACCCCGCGCTCCGCGAGCTGCGCACGTTGAAGTTCCACCACGCCGACAACGACGCGCTGTTGTCGTATAGCAAGTTCGACCCGGTCACCGGCGACGTGGTGCTCGTCGTGGTCACGCTCAACCCGTTCGGCTCCGAGGAGGCGACACTGTGGCTGGACATGGAAGCACTGGGCATGGAACCGTACGACCGGTTCTGGGTGCGCGATGAGATCACCGGTGAGGAATACCAATGGGGACAGTCGAATTACGTCCGCATTGATCCTGTCAAAGCGGTAGCACACCTGCTGAACATGCCGCGAATCCCACCCGAACAACGACTGAACCTGCTGCGCAGGGAATGAGGGAGCGGTGACTTCGAAGATGACACGAACCAATCAACTCACCAGCCCACACTTGCGGCCGGATCCCACCGATCTGAAACGGCTGCTGACCGGTGTACACCACAATCCGCATTCGGTCCTCGGTGCCCATGAGTACGCCGACCATACGGTGATCCGGGCATATCGGCCACACGCTGTCGAGGTCGCCGCGGTGGTCGGCGACGAGCGATATGTGTTTAGCCACATCGACTCCGGGCTGTTCGCCGTGGCGCTGCCGTTCACCGACCTCATCGACTACCGGCTGCAGGTGAGCTATCAGGGCGCGGAGGACTCGCCGGATGTACACACCGTCGCCGACGCCTACCGCTTCCTGCCCACACTGGGCGAGTTGGACCTGCACCTGTTCTCCGAGGGCCGCCACGAACGGCTCTGGGAGATCCTCGGCGCGCATCCGCGGAGGTTCACCACTCCTGACGGCGTGGTGAACGGCGTGTCATTCGCGGTGTGGGCGCCCAACGCCAAAGGGGTAAGCCTGATCGGCGAATTCAACCACTGGGACGGCAACGAAGCGCCGCTGCGCGTGCTCGGGTCCTCCGGCGTCTGGGAGCTGTTCTGGCCCGACTTCCCCGTTGGCGGTCACTACAAGTTCCGCGTGCACGGCGCCGACGGGTCGGTTACCGACCGCGCCGACCCGATGGCCTTCGCCGCCGAAAGGCCACCGCAGACGGCGTCGCGGGTGACGCATAGCGATTACACGTGGAACGATGCCGACTGGATGACGCATCGGGCGCAGCAGAACCCGGTGTTCGAGCCGATGAGCACCTACGAGGTGCACCTGATGTCGTGGCGGCCGGGGCTCAGTTATCGGCAGCTCGCGGCGGAGCTCACCGAATACGTTGTGACGCAAGGCTTCACTCATATCGAGCTGATGCCCGTTGCCGAGCACCCGTTCGGCGGATCATGGGGATACCAGGTCACGTCCTATTACGCGCCAACGTCGCGACTGGGCAGCCCGGACGACTTCCGGTTCCTGGTGGACTCGCTGCACCGCGCCGGCATCGGCGTGATCATGGACTGGGTGCCCGCCCACTTCCCCAAGGACTCCTGGGCATTGGGCCGCTTCGACGGCACGCCGCTCTACGAGCACTCCGACCCGCACCGGGGCGAGCAGCTGGACTGGGGCACTTATATTTTCGACTTCGGCAGGCCCGAGGTGCGCAACTTCCTGGTGGCCAACGCGCTGTACTGGCTGCAGGAATTCCACATCGACGGGCTGCGGGTCGACGCGGTCGCATCCATGCTCTACCTGGACTACTCACGACCGGTGGGCGGCTGGACGCCGAACGTCCAGGGTGGTCGGGAGAACCTCGAGGCGGTGCAGTTCCTCCAGGAGATGAACGCCACCGTGCACAAGGTGGCACCCGGCATCGTCACGATCGCCGAAGAGTCGACGTCGTGGCCGGGGGTATCCCGCCCGACAAACCTTGGCGGGCTCGGCTTCTCGATGAAGTGGAACATGGGCTGGATGAACGACACGCTGGACTACATCAGCCATGACCCGGTGCATCGCAGTTATCACCACCACGAGATGACGTTTTCGATGCTGTACGCATTCAGCGAGAACTACGTGTTGCCGATCAGCCACGACGAGGTCGTGCACGGCAAGGGCACGCTGTGGACCCGGATGCCCGGCAACGACCACGTCAAGGCCGCGGGACTGCGCAGCCTGCTGGCCTACCAGTGGGCGCATCCGGGCAAGCAGCTGCTGTTCATGGGTCAGGAGTTCGGCCAGCGCGCCGAATGGTCCGAGGAACGCGGCGTCGACTGGCACCAGCTGGGCGAGAACGCCTTTTCCAACGGGATCCAGCGGCTGGTGCAGGACATCAACGGCATCTACCGCAGTCGTCGGGCGCTGTGGACTCGCGACAGCACCCCCGAGGGCTACTCCTGGATCGACGCCAACGACTCGGCCAACAACGTGTTGAGCTTCCTGCGGTTCGGCAGCGACGGCTCGATCTTGGCCTGCGTGTTCAACTTCTCGGGCTCCGAGCACACCCATTACCAGCTCGGCCTGCCGCACGCCGGAGCCTGGCGCGAGGTGCTGAACACCGATGCGACAATCTATAACGGCACCGGCGTCGGCAACTACGGCGCGGTGGAGGCGACCGACGAGCCGTGGCACGGACGGCCCGCATCGGCGGTGATGGTGTTGCCGCCGCTTGCGGCGCTGTGGTTCGAGCCGGCCTAGTACAGGGCGTTGGCGAGCTTGCGCCGACCGGCGATGACCTCGGGGTCGGCCGGGTCGAAGAGGTCGAACAGCTCGACCAAACGGGTGCGGACCGATTCCCGCTCGTCACCCGCGGTGCGCCGCAGCAGGCCAATCAACCGGTCGAAGGCCCCCGCGACGTTCTGCTGCAACATCTCGACATCGGCCGCGGCGAACGCGGCCTCGATGTCGTCGGGTGCGGCGTCGGCCACCGCGACCGCGTCCGGCCGCTGTGCGGAAGCCCGGCTCAGGAAGGAGATCTGGCGCACCGCGCCCGTGGCCTCGGCGTGATTGGGGTTCGCATCGAGGATCGCCTGGTATGCGGTTTGCGCTGCGTCGAATTCACCGGCGTCCAGATGAGCCCGCGCCTGGGCCAACTCGGGATCGACCTGCTCGGGCTCATCGGCAGCGGCATCGCCGGCGAGCTTTCCGGCGGTTGCGTTCAGCACCGAGTCAACCCAGCCGCGCAACTGCTCGGGCGGTTGCATGCCCTGGAAGCTCGACAATGGTTGGCCACCCGCCAACGCAACGACGGTCGGAACGGCTTGTACACCGAAGATCTGCGCGACCCTGGGTACCGCGTCGGCGTTCACGGTGGCCAGCGACCACTTTCCGGCGTCGCCCGCGGCCAAGCTCGCGAGCGCGTTTCCCAGCTGAACGCTCGCGTCGCTGCGCGGTGACCACAACAGAACGACCACCGGAACCTGGTTGGACCGAACCAACACCTCGGCTTCGAAGTTGGCCTCGGTGACTTCCACGCCGTCGGGCGTGCCGGATACCTGGTCTTGCGCGGCGCCTTCGCCAGCCGCGGTTGCGCGCTGCTTGAGGGCGGAGAGGTCAACCGCGCCGGCTATGGCGGGCGCGGCCGGAGGACGGGGACGAGTCACGCCCCAAGTCTGTCACGCCGTTTCGGGAACCGATCGGTCGCCTGAGGCGCGGAGGCGGCCCGTCCGGTCGGCCCATATGAGGAAGATCACACTGCACAGCGGCACGATGCTCGCCAGCAACGCCAGCAACCACGTGCCGGCGGACCACTTCCCCGCGATTCCGACGAGCAGGGCGATGAGCACGAAGGCGATGAAGATCAGCCCGTGGGCCATGCCGAAGACCTGCACGCCGACCTCGGTGCGCGGACTGCCCAGGTACTTGAAATACATCCCGGTCAGCAGACCGACCCAGCTGACCGCCTCCAACAGGGCGATGAGGCGGAACCACCCCGCGACGGTCCGGAGATCAAAGGCGCTTGTCATGAGCGCCATTGTGCCGGAAAAATCCGTGAATTACTACAATGCGTCGTAGACGCTTACCCCGCGCGCAGGATCAGCGCGTCACCCTGTCCGCCTGCCCCGCACAGCGCCGCGACGCCGCAGCCGGACCCTCGTCGTGCCAGCTCAAGGGCGGCATGCAGCGCGATGCGTGCCCCCGACATGCCGATCGGATGCCCGACCGCGATCGCGCCGCCGTTGACGTTGACGATGTCGGGATTGACGCCGAGTTCCTTCATCGAGGCCAGCGCGACCGCGGAGAACGCCTCGTTGATCTCGATGACGTCGAGTTGGTCGACCGATATGCCTTCGCGGGCAATGGCTTTCTTGATGGCGTTCGCCGGCTGCGACTGCAGCGTGGAGTCCGGGCCGGCAACCACGCCGTGCGCGCCGATCTCGACCAGCCACTTCAGCCCCAGTTCCTGGGCCTTGGCCTTGTTCATCACCACCACCGCGGCCGCCCCGTCGGAGATCTGCGACGCGGACCCCGCGGTGATGGTGCCGTCCTTGCGGAACGCAGGTTTCAGGCCGGCCAACGACTCCGCGGTGGTGTTGGCGCGGATGCCCTCGTCCTCGGTGAACTCCAACGGGTCGCCCTTGCGCTGCGGAATCTTCACCGGCACCACTTCGTCGGCGAAAATCCCGTCTTTCCATGCGGCGGCGGCCTTTTGGTGGGAGCGGGCGGCGAATTCATCCTGCTCGGCCCGGGTGAACTGGTCGGTCTCGTTGCGCTGCTCGGTGAGGGCGCCCATTGGCTGATCGGTGAACACGTCGTGCAGGCCGTCGTAGGCCATGTGGTCGAGCACCGTGACATCGCCGTACTTGTAGCCCGACCGGCTATCCATCAGCAGGTGCGGCGCCTGCGTCATCGACTCCTGGCCACCGGCGACGACCACGTCGAATTCACCGGCGCGGATCAGCTGATCGGCGAGCGCGATCGCGTCGATCCCGGACAGACACATCTTGTTGATCGTCAGTGCGGGTACGTCCCAGCCAATGCCGGCGGCCACCGCGGCCTGGCGCGCAGGCATCTGTCCGGCACCCGCCGTCAGCACCTGGCCCATGATCACGTACTCGACGGCCGACGCCTCAACTCCGGCCTTCTCCAGCGCACCGGAAATGGCGATCCCGCCGAGATCGCTGCCCGAGAAGTCCTTCAGCGAACCCATGAGTTTGCCGACCGGCGTGCGGGCTCCAGCAACGATCACCGACGTCGTCATTCCTACCTCCATAAACGATCCAGAACGGCCCATCCGGCCGATCGGAGAGGCGCAATCTTTCCCGTCAGGTTACCGTTACGTTATGTCCGCCGAGCAAGTCGATGCCCGCCCGTTGCTTGCCACCGCCCTGGTGACAGCAATCGACCACGTCGGTATCGCAGTCGCCGATCTGGACGCCACCATCAAGTGGTACCACGACCACCTCGGCATGATTGTGCTGCACGAAGAGGTGAACGAGGACCAGGGCGTCCGGGAAGCGATGCTCTCGGTGCGCGGCGCACCGAAAGGCAGCGCGCAAATCCAACTGATGGCCCCGCTCGACGAAACCTCGACGATCGCCAAGTTCCTCGACAAGCGCGGCCCGGGCCTGCAGCAGCTGGCCTACCGGGTCAGCGACATCGACGCGCTCACCGAGCGGCTGCGCGAGCGGGGTATTCGGGTGCTCTACGACAACGCGCGGCGCGGCACCGCCGACTCCCGGATCAACTTCATCCATCCCAAGGACGCCGGCGGAGTACTGATCGAGCTGGTCGAGCCCCCTGCCGACCACTAGAGCCGTCTAAGACCACTTCCGCGTCGGGCTACGGGTCGCCCGATTCGTCCAGCACGGGGAATGCCAGTGGCGTCGGTCGTCGCCCGCGCTCTCGCCGATGTCGACTCGCCACACCACCAAATGAGCTGTGCCGGAGCGGATCTCGTGATCGCAGCCCGGGCACCGATAGGTCTTGGTAGCTCGCGACGCAGCGATCGGCCGGACTTCGTATTCGTAGCCGTCCGGTCCTGTCTCGACACGACGAGGCGCCGGCAGCGGTGTCCGCGACGGTTGCCTGCGCCCTGTGGCTCGACGCCTGGCCATGGTCACCAGTCTAGAGCTGGATGTCGCCGCCGTTGCGGCTCCGGCGGCTCAGAACAACCGGAACTCGGAACTGTCCAACCCGCGCATCTGGTCGTAGTCCAAAGTCACGCAACGGATCCCGCGATCGGTGGCCAGCGTCCGGGCCTGCGGCTTGATCTGCTGCGCGGCGAAGATTCCGCTGACGGGCGCCAGCACGCTGTCCCGGTTCAGCAGATCGAGGTAGCGGGTGAGTTGTTCGACTCCGTCGATCTCGCCGCGCCTCTTGATCTCGACCGCCACCGAGCGGCCCTCTTCGTCGCGGCACAGTAGATCCACCGGCCCGATCGCGGTCATGTACTCCCGGCGAACCAGGGTGTAACCGGCGCCGAGCAGCTCGACGTGCTCGGCCAACAGCGCCTGCAGATGTGCCTCGACGCCGTCCTTGACCAGCCCGGGGTCCACACCCAGGTCGTGGCTCGAGTCGTGCTCGATGTCCTCGACGGTGATGCGCAACTGTTCGCCGGACTTGTTTTCCACCACCCACACCGGCAACGGGCCGTCCAGCTCTTCGGACATCCAGCAGGGCGGACTCATCCAGTTCAGCGGTTTGTAGGCCCGGTCATCGGCGTGCACGCTGACCGAGCCGTCGGCCTTGATCAGCAGGAGGCGGCGTGCCGACGGGAGATGCGCGGTCAGGCGCCCGACGTAGTCGACGGTGCACTGGGCGATCACGAGGCGCACCGGACCAACCTTAGGTCCACGCCACCCGGCAAATTACGCTGACACCAGTTGACATCCTCCCCGGATTGAAGTCCGAGGATTCCGCTCCCCATCCCATCGGCTTAGGCGGCAGGAGTACGGAGTTGAGGTTCACGGTTCGCAGACCGCCCACCGGCGAGGTCTCCCCGTGCGGTCACCGCCCGTCCGGCGGCGATGTTGCGTGCAGCGTTGACGTCGGCGTTGCACCGGCCAGCAGTGCAGGCTTCGCACTCGAAGACCGCTTGGCTCTTACGGTTCCCCGAAGCGACATGCCCGCACACCGAGCATCGTTGCGACGTATACGCGGCCGGGATCTGCTCGACCCGACCGTAGGCCTTGTGCTGCAAACGCACCGCGAACAGCCCCCAACCGCTGCGGCTGATCGCCCGGTTCAGGCCCCGCTATTGAGCAACCCGCACCCCGGGCTGCTCGAGGGTTCCCCGCGCACTGCGGGTCATCGCCGGCACATCGAGTGCCTCGATCCTGATCGTGTCGAAACGGCGCGCAATGTCCGTGGTGGTCTTTTCGACCCAGTCCTTGCGCCGGTCGGCCTCACGGGCTTTCAGCTTCGCGATCGCCCGTTTCGTTCGCGCGCGCCGGTTAGAGCCACGCGTAGCCCGGGCGAACCGCTGCTGCAGCACCCTCAACCGCTTGGCCTCACCCCGGGACAGACTAGGTGCGTGCAGCAGCTCGCCGGTCGACAACGCAACCGAAACGGCAACACCACGGTCGATGCCCACCACGCTGCCATCACCCGGACCGCAGATCGCAGCCGGAATGTGGGCAAACGCCACATGCCGGCGACCGGCCCGATCACGGGTAATCCGATAGGACTTCACACCCGCTGGCACTGGCCGCGACAGCCGAAACCGCACCCAGCCCACCTTGGGCACCCACACCCGACCAATCCGCCGATTCAGCCGCTCCACGTGATGGGGTTTGACCGCGACCTGCCGAAACCCTTCATGCACATTCGCCTTGCGCCACGTCGGGCGGCGATGGGTGCCGCCGAAGAAGTTCCGCATGGCCTGCGCGAAATCCCGCAGCGCCTGCTGCTGCACCGTCTGACTCCCAGCACCAAGCCACCCGAACTCCGCCCGAGCCTCGGTCAACTGCGCAGCCTGCTCGACATACCCGGGAGCCTTACGGCCCGGCTGCCAATGCCGCTGCTGCTCCACCGCCAAATTCCACACAAACCGCGCATCCCGGCAATGCGCCAACAACGCCTCCTCCTGCCCACCCACGGGCAACAGCCGAAACCGCGACATAATCGCAAACTAACCACCACCACCGACACCCCGGACACGGCACCACAGCCACGCACCGAGTATCGGCCTCCACCCCGAACTGAAACCCGGGGTTCCCAGCCGAAGGAGATTCGATGAACGCCAAAAAGAGCGTCGCGCACCGGATGGGCCGGATCCTGGAGACGGTGACCCGGCAAAGCGGTCGGCTGCCCGATACCCCGGATTACGGGTCCTGGCTCCTGGGCAAGTCGTCCGAGAGCCAGCTGCGCCGCCGGATACGCATTCAGGTCATTCTGACGTTCTTCATTCTGTTCACGAACCTGCTGGGCATCGTCGTCGCGACGGCGTTGGTGGCGTTCGTGTTCCCGGTGCCGAGCGTCTTCACCGATGTACCCGCGTGGCTCACATTCGGCGTGGCCCCCGCCTACATGGGTCTTGCGCTCTTGCTGGGCACCTTCTGGGTCACCCGACGGATCGTGCGTTCGCTGCGGTGGGCGATAGAAGAACGCGCACCGAACAAAACCGACCACCGCAATACCTTCGTGGCGCCGTGGCGGGTGGCCAAAATGGTCCTCGTCCTGTGGGGTGTGGGGGCGGCGCTGCTGACGACCTTGTACGGACTGCAGGACACCGCCTTCATTCCACGATTCCTGTTCTCTGTTGGCTTCAGCGGGGTCGTGGTGGCCACGGCCTGCTACCTGATCACCGAATTCGCGCTGCGCCCCGTCGCCGCCCAGGCGCTGGAAGCCGGTCCCCCGCCCCGCCGGCTTACCGGGGGCATCATGGGCCGAACAATGACCGTGTGGTTGCTCGGCTCGGGCGTGCCGGTAGTCGGAATTGCGATGACAGCATTGTTTGCGCTGTCGCTGCAAAATCTGACCGAGACCCAATTCGCCTTTGCTGTACTGAGTTTAGCGGTCGTAACATTGATCTTCGGCTGGGTTCTGATGTGGTTGCTGTCGTGGCTGACGGCGACGCCGGTGCGGGTGGTGCGGACCGCACTCAAGCACGTCGAAGACGGCGATTTGGATTGCAACGTAGTGGTTTTCGACGGAACCGAGTTGGGCGAGCTGCAGCGCGGATTCAACTCGATGGTGGACGGTCTGAAGGAACGCGAACGCGTCCGCGATCTGTTCGGCCGCCATGTAGGGCGTGAGGTGGCCGCCGCGGCTGAACAGCAGCGGCCCAAGCTGGGCGGTGAAGAACGCCACGTCGCAGTGATCTTCGTCGACCTGATCGGGTCGACACAGTTGGTGTCCGGCCGGCCAGCGACCGAGGTGGTCAATCTACTGAACAGATTCTTCGCCGTGGTAGTCGAGGAGGTCGACCGTCACAACGGCTTCGTCAACAAGTTCGAGGGTGATGCCGCCCTGGCGGTGTTCGGCGCACCGAACAACCTCGACCACCCGGAGGACGAGGCGCTGGCCGCGGCACGTGCCATTAGCGAGCGGCTGCGCACAGATGTCCCCGAGTGCGAGGCGGGCATCGGCGTAGCCGCCGGTGAGGCGGTCGCCGGCAACGTGGGCGCCAGGGAGCGGTTCGAGTACACGGTGATCGGTGAACCGGTCAACGAAGCGGCCCGGCTGTGTGAGCTGGCCAAGTCGAGGCCCAGCCACCTGCTGGCGTCGTCGGATACGTTGGCCAATGCCACCGAAAAGGAAAGCGGGCATTGGTCTTTGGGCGACTCCGTCACCCTGCGCGGGCTCGATCAGCCGACGCGGTTGGCGGTGCCGGTCTGACGATGACGCCCGAGGAACTTGCCGACCGCACCCGGCGCGCGGCACAGGCCGCGGTAGACGCCGCGAATGACTTGGGCCTGCGGGTCGATCGGGCCACCGTCCTGCACGATGTGTTCTCCGTGGTCGTCCACCTCGAGCCCGAACCGGTGGTGGCGCGCATCCCGGTGGTGTTGACCGCCGGTACGGCACCCGAACAGCAGGCGGCCCGGCAACAGCGTGAACTCGACGTCGTGGCGTGGCTCGATCAGCAGGGTGTTCCGGTGGTGCCACCAAGCCCGCGCGTGCCCCGCTCTCCCGTGCGGCGGGACGGCTTCTCGATGACCTTCTGGCAGCTCGCCGACGTGGCCGACGACCACGAGCCGTACCGCGGGGTCGAAATATCCTGGAGCGCGGAGCTGCATGCGCGCCTCGCCGAATACCCGGATCCGCTGCCCTTCCTGGCCCCGTTCAACCATGGTCTGCCGGAGATGCTCGCCGTCCTCGACGGAGTCGACATCCTGCAGCCCGGGGAGATCGACCGGGCGCGGACCGAATATGCGACGCTCCGGTCCATAGTGTCCGACCGCGCGGCGTTCGAGGCTGCGTTCCCCGGTGAAGGGGTGCAGGCCATCCAGGGAGATGGGCCCTCGCACAACGTGATCCGGACCAAGAGCGGTATCCGCTTCTCCGACTTTGAAGACGTGACGTGCGGTCCCGTCGAATGGGATCTCGCGATGATGGGCCCGGAGGCCGTCGCCGAGTACAACATCGCCGCGCGTGAGCGCGGGCTACGGGTGACCGACCCGGAGGTGCAGCGGGTGATGGACTGCGCCCGGCGACTGCAGTTCGTCGGCTGCCTCACCCTGATACCGCAGCTGCCGGTGCTCGCCGACGGATTGGCGGAGACCCTCGAGGACTGGCGTGCTGCTCCGCCGCTCGCGTAGGGGCGCTCAGCCACCTTCGCCCGGGAGTCGGTGGCGGAGGGTGGCCGCTCGGAGCGTGAGGTGGTTGCGCTCGGCGAGGGTTTGCGCCTGCGATGCCGCCTCGGCGTAAAGCTCTGCCGCGGTGGCGATGTCGCCCGCCCGCTCGTGGAGGTAGGCGACCGAAGCGGTGTACCGGGGGAGCATCGGGTCGAGCTCGCCGAGCGCGGCGATCCCCGCCTGCGGTCTGTCCGCCTCACCGACCGCGACGGCGCGATTGAGCCGCACAATCGGGCTGTCGGTGAGCGCGACGAGCTCGTCGTACCACTCGACGATCTGCACCCAGTCGGTCTCATCGGCTGTCTGCGCGTCGGCATGCAGGGCGGCGATCGCGGCCTGCGCCTGGTACTCCCCGAGCCGGTCGCGGGCCAGCGCAGCCTGGAGCACGACGACACCCTCGGCGATCAGGTCGCGCCGCCATAGGCCGCGGTCCTGATCGGACAGCGGCACGAGGCTGCCGTCGGCGCGCAGCGTCAAAGCGACGGCCGACGCCGGGGTGAGGCTCGGATGCGCGCACAAGAAATAGAGCTGCAGCGTGTCATCTGTGGAGGCTGCCGGTCCGGGCGGCGGCTCGTCGGACACGCGGTTTTCGCGGTTGCGACGCGCTGTGTCGGATCGGGCGAGGTCGACGAAGCGGCGCCACGCCGTGGTGATCAACCAGCCCTTGGCATCGTCGGGGCGCTGGTTCGGCCAGGTCTCGACGGCCCGCACCAGCGCCTTTTGGACGGCGTCCTCGGCGGTCGCGAAGTCCGCCCCGCGGTGGACGAGGGCCGCCAGGACGCCGGGGATCAGCTCCCTCAGCTGGGCCTCGTCCACCGCGTCGGCGGCCATCACTCGGTAGCGCCGGGTGCAGCGCCCATGAACGGCCGCACCTCGAGCCACTCGTGGATCGGCTTGCCGCCCGCGCCGGGTGCCGCGGACAACTCGCCGGCCAGCTCGACGGCGCGCTCGTAGGAGTCGACGTCGATGATCATGAAGCCAGCGATCAGGTCCTTGGTCTCAGCGAACGGGCCGTCGGTCACCGGCGGCTTGCCCTCGCCGTCGAAGCGCACCCAGGCGCCCTCCGACGCCAGGGCCTGGCTGTCGACGAACTCGCCGCTCTCTTTCAGTCGGGCTGCGAAGTCCTCCATGTACTGCATGTGCGCCTCGATCTCGGCAGGCGTCCACTGGTCCATCGGCACGTCGTTGACGGCCGCCGGCGCGCCTCGGTAGTGCTCGAGGAACAAGTACTTGGCCATGACATTCTCCCTTCAGGGTGGCGACCCTAGTTGGTCGCTCACCCATGGGACGGAGCCGTCACGACGTTGTCGACATCCGCCGTCGAAACGTCGCAGCAGACTAGGACTCGCGGTTCCACCGCGCAACCCTCGACCGGTCGCCGAACTCCGGTACCTTTTCCCAGTTGTGTCCAGCCGCACATCGGACCGCGAGATGACCTCTTCGGGTCCGGTAACCGAGTCGTCGATTGCTTCGTGAACAACGCCATCCTGGTTATACGACAGGCTGGTGACCTTGGTGGCGGTGTCGAGGTCACGGGCGGCCTCTTCGGGGTACTCCCACAGCGTGATCTGTCTCGCTGATCACGCCCCTTGGTCGATGCTCGGGCGCTACCTATTTGGGCTCGACGATGTCGGTTTTCCGCCAGTGATGTCGGTGGGCACGTGTAATTGTTTGAGTCATGTACGAAGATTTCGACCGCTGTTATCGGGCCGTCCAGTCCAAGGACGCCCGGTTCGACGGCTGGTTCGTCACCGCCGTGCTGACCACCAAGATCTACTGCCGGCCGAGCTGTCCGGTGCGCCCGCCGTACGCCCACAACATGCGCTTTTATCCCACCGCGGCGGCCGCACAGAACGCCGGGTTCCGGGCCTGTAAACGGTGCCGGCCAGACGCGTCGCCCGGTTCGCCGGATTGGAATGTGCGCGGTGACGTGGTGGCCAGGGCGATGCGGCTGATCGCCGACGGCACCGTCGACCGCGAGGGTGTGACCGGATTGGCCGCCCGGGTCGGCTACACCACCCGCCAACTCGAAAGGCTGTTGCAGGCCGAGGTCGGCGCGAATCCGCTGGCGCTGGCTCGTGCCCAGCGGACACAGACCGCGCGCGTTCTGATCGAGACGACCGACCTGCCGTTCGGCGACGTCGCGTTCGCGGCCGGGTTTTCCTCCATCCGCCAGTTCAACGACACCATTCGGACGGTGTGCGACCTCACTCCCACCGCGCTGCGGCAGCGGGCGCGGGCCCGTTTCGGTCGTGGAGAGGCCGTCGCCGGTGCGCTGTCGCTGCGCTTGCCGGTCCGGACGCCGTTCGCCTACGAGGGTCTGTTCGGCCACCTCGCCGCGTGCGCGGTGCCGGGCGTGGAGGAGGTTCGGCAGGGCGCGTACCGGAGGACGTTGCGCCTGCCCAATGGCAGCGGAATCGTCAGTCTCACACCGCAACCCGACCACGTGCGGTGCCAACTCGTGCTGGATGACTTCCGCGATCTCGCCACCGCGATCGCCCGCTGCCGCCGACTGCTCGACCTCGACGCCGACCCGGAAGCGGTGGTTGACGCGCTAGGTGCCGATCCAGATCTGAGCGTCCTGGTCGCAAAGGCGCCGGGACAGCGCATCCCACGCACGGTCGACGAGCCCGAACTCGCGCTCCGAGTCGTGCTCGGCCAGCAGGTGTCGGTCAAGGCCGCCCGCACGCATGCCGGACGTATCGTCGGCGCCTACGGCCAGCCGGTGTCCGACATCAACGGTGGGCTGACGCACGTCTTCCCGGCGGTCGAGCACCTCGCCGAGATTGACCCAGCGCACCTGACCTTTCCGAAGTCCCGGCAGCGGTCCTTGATCGCGCTCATCGCGGCATTGGCCGATGGCGATGTGGTGCTCGACGCCGGCTGCGACTGGAACCACGCCAGACAACAGCTGCTGGCACTGCCAGGAATCGGACCGTGGACTGCCGAAGTGATCGCCATGCGCGGCCTCGGTGACCCCGACGGGTTCCCAGTCACCGACCTCGGCGTACTCCTGGCCGCCAAGCAGATCGGATTGCCTCAGGATCCTCGCGACCTGACCGAGCACAGCACCCGCTGGCGGCCGTGGCGGTCGTACGCGGCACAGCACCTGTGGACCGCGCTCGATCACGCGGTCAACGATTGGCCACCGAAGGAGACATGATGGCAGCCAAGCAATTTCGCACGATGGACAGCCCGGTCGGGATGCTGACCCTGGCCGGCCGCGGCCGGCGGCTGATGCATCTGCGAATGGTCGATCAGACATACGAGCCGAACCGCGAAGGCTGGGAGCGAGACGACACCGCCTTCCCCGACGCGGTCGAGCAGCTCGAGGCCTACTTCGCCGGCGAGTGCAGGGAGTTCGATGTCGAACTGGACCTGATCGGCACGACTTTTCAGCGCAATGTCTGGGCGGCGCTGCTGACCATTCCGTATGGCGAGACCCGATCCTACGGTGAGATCGCCGCGCAGATCGGCTCACCGGGGGCATTCCGCGCCGTCGGCCTGGCCAATGGTCACAACCCGATCGGCATCATTGTGCCCTGCCATCGGGTGATCGGCTCGAACGGCAGCCTCACCGGTTACGGCGGCGGTCTGGATCGAAAGCGGGTGCTACTCGAACTGGAGAAGAGCCGGATTTCACCGATTCCGACGTTGTTCGACTGACCCCAGGAATGCCTTTGCCCCCCAGTCGAATTGGGGGGCAAAGGCTTAATGTGTGTTCGGCAGTGTCCTACTTTTCCACCCGGGTTGGGTAGTATCATCGGCGCTGGCAGGCTTAGCTTCCGGGTTCGGGATGGGTCCGGGCGTTTCCCTGTCGCTGTGGCCGCCGTAACTCTGTTTTGTTGTTTGTGTTTGGTGGCGGGGTGTGGTGTGACGTGGTTGTGGTTGCGAGGTGTGGGTAAGTTTTCGGCCGGTTAGTGCCAGTTCCCTGAGCCCATTGCTGGGGGTGTAGGTCTGGTCTATTGATCCCGTGTTCTGCGGGGGGCCTTATCCCTCTAAAAGGGTGAGAAGCCTGGTCTTGGAGGGGGTTTCCCGCTTAGATGCTTTCAGCGGTTATCCTGTCCGAACGTGGCTATCCAGCGGTGCCCCTGGTGGGACAACTGGTGGACCAGAGGTTCGTCCGTCCCGGTCCTCTCGTACTAGGGACAGGTTTCCTCAAGCTTCTGACGCGCGCGGCGGATAGAGACCGAACTGTCTCACGACGTTCTAAACCCAGCTCGCGTGCCGCTTTAATGGGCGAACAGCCCAACCCTTGGGACCTACTCCGGCCCCAGGATGCGACGAGCCGACATCGAGGTGCCAAGCAGTGCCGTCGCTGTGGACGCTCGGGCACTATCAGCCTGTTATCCCCGGAGTACCTTTTAGCCGTTTAGCCCTGGCGCTCCCACT